>CAYRPF010000013.1:0-53895 GCA_964426185.1 uncultured archaeon
GAAATCATACTACATTATTCAAATTGACTCAAAAGAATCAATTGAACAAAATTTTACCATGGGACCAATGCACATGCAAAAGCATGTCGAGTGATTTGGTATCATTCAAACATTTCAATCAGAGATTGATGCATTAAATGCCAATGTTGAATATGTTTTTCACTCTGATATCAAACAAGCGATTTGCTTCTGGTTTTTCTAAGCAGTTACTTGAAAGATATTGCAAATTAAATTTCGAGTAATTTAGTCATATAAAATGACTAATTCACACAATATCTAATTATATACGCTATTTAAAGTTAATGTCGGAAATTCATAAACTTTAAATTCATTGCGATTCTTTTTAAGGTTTTTTATGTTGTTTCTAATTTTTCATTCATTAAATTTAGTTGAAATTATGTGATTTAGAGAAATAGATTTCAGAAAAATTTTCAAGAAGATGATATTCCCAATCTTTCACTTAGTTAGTTATGGTAATTCAATTGAGAAGTGACAGAACGTATTTAGGTAATTGTGCTAAGGTATCATGAGCATGACTGACTGAGGGATAATAATTTGTTTACAATGGGATAGTAGATCATACGACTAAAGGATAAGTATGAAAAAAGTGGTATTTAAAATTAAATCTCCATTTTTATATCATAAGTTCCTTGAGAAATTGTATATTTGGAGATAGGAGTATTACAATAAGCACACAATAACTTTGAAGTATCATTTGGGTGGATACTTCCTGAGTAAGAATAATTTAGCCCTTTAATGAGCAAGTGATGACACGAGGGACAGCGATAACAAAGATGATGTTGATTGATTTTATAATAATGTCGAAAGATATCTTCATCAGACATACCCATAGTTTTTGGGATGTATTGATTGATGGGATCGTTTCTGCGGCTCATATAAAAAGCGTCTTCTCCATCTCGATAATAATGACTGATAATTCGGATTTTCTCATAGCCATGCACATCTTCATATAGACGAATTGCACCGGAATTTGAAACTCGAACTTCTAAAACGAATTCAGAAATTTTGTATTTTAAGACAACTTTCATGCTTTCTCGTAAAAGCCGCGAAGCAATACCTTGACGTCTATATTTAGGAAGAACCGCAAGTGATACTAAATGGGCCTTTTTTACATAATCTAAACCAAACGATGAAGAACCTCTTTCAATTCGCCACATGATATATCCTAAAATATTTTGTGGATGTTCACGATCGTAGGCTAGCAAAAATGAATCTGGGTATCGTTCTAAGATTTGCTCATAAAAGAATAGAGGATAATTTTCAGGGAGTGTCGTTTCATTAATTTCCATAACCTTAGGTATATCATAGGATAGGCATGGACGAACAGCAAATATTGGATGAAGAACGTCGATCATTTTTACATTAACTCGAAGATAAATGAAAAAGAATGATATTATTATTGAGTCTTTAAATACTTAATAATATATTCAACCGAATGTTTGAGATTTTTAGGCTGATCAAAGTTGGAAATAAGCTGTTCTAAGAGATCTCGAGAGAGAGTTTGAATTCTTTTGCCTATTGTAATCATTTGGGGAATTACACGAATTAAATTATCCACTATTGTTAGATGAGCTTTCTGTGCCGTTCGACTTAATGGATTTAAATCAATTGCAATTACATATTTCCCTGCAGCTACCAAAGCTTCAGTACGGTCTCCATCTTCTAAAGGAACTACAACCACATCCGCTTGATAAATTCCTCTAGGATCCACAATTCTTCTGTTGGAAGAAAGATGAGAAAGTTGTTTAGGTTCGAAATCTCCCACACCCAGTAAATCAGTGGCCCCATAACTTTGAAGTAATTGGGTAATAGCATCTAAACGTCCTTCTGCTTGATAAAAGATGTTAATTTCTAAAGGAATATGAAAAATTTGAGAAAATTCTACTAATTCTTTTCCTACCAATGCCGCTACATTTCCATTTACACTAATAATGGGGTGTTTTGCGGTCAATAATACTGCCATGGCAGCTTCCATGCTTTTTTCAGCTATGGGAGTGGTACGTTCTCCGATTAAATAATCAAATGCCTCACCTCTGCCATGGGCACACAAACCGGAAGGGGTTACAATTTTCTGGTGCATTGCTTCTACAAGAAGATGTCTATAATGTAAGGATTTTGCCCGAGGGTGATCATCGGGTATAATGGGAATTCCATTGGAAGTATCCATATCTAAATAAATCCTCCATAAATAATAAAATTGATAATTTATGTGCATTTTAGTTACTTAGGATTTGTTGCTTTATGTCGGATATAACCGCTGATGATTCTCAATACAAACGTTATCTTTTAAAAAAAAACCTCGAAGTCTTGAAAAATAAGTCGGGATTTCATACTGCGTTAATTTCTTTAATGATTCCACCTACTCGTAAGGTTTTCGATGTTATCTCATATCTCAAAAAGGAAATTGGTGAAAGTTCAAACATCAAATCCAAAGGTAATCGTAAAAATGTAATTGATAGCATTACCGCCTTAATCGGACAACTCCGGAACATCAAAGAAATTCCCCCCAATGGATTAATTATGTATTCAGGGCAAATTCCTGAAGATAATAAGCCAGGAACTGAAAGAAGTGAACTCTATATCATTGAACCACCTGAACCTATAACGAATTTTAAATATTATTGTGCCTCCGAATTTTTATTAGACCCATTATACAATATGGTAGAAGAGAAAGGAACGTATGGAATAATAAATATTGAAAATAAAGAAGCGGCCATCGGGTGGGTTAAAGGGAGCCATTTGGAGATTGCTAAAACACTAACCTCTGGAGTTCACAGTAAACATAATGCAGGAGGTCAATCTCAAAGAAGGTTAGAGCGTCTGATTGAAGAAGGCGCACAAGCATTTTACAAACGTGTGGGAGAGATTTCTAACCAGATTTTCTTAGAAATCGACGATCTTGAAGGAATTTTCATTAGCGGTGCTGGAATGGCTAAAGAGAAATTTGTGAAAAAAGGAGTGCTTGATTACCGCCTTCAAGATAAGATATTAGATTTCGTTGATGTGAGTTATTCGGGCGAAGCAGGAATTCGTGAAACTGTCATAAAAATTCAAGATAAACTTCAAAATTTGCGCTATGTGCAAGAAAAGAAGATTTTTAATCGATTTATGGAAGAAATCTCCAAAGATTCCGATATGGCAATATATGGAGAAAAAGAAGTAAGAAAAGCCTTAGAAACTGGAGCCGTAGATATTCTTATTTTATCTGAAGGGCTAAATAAAAGTCGGGTAACGATTACATGTGAACAATGCGGTTATGAAGAAGTGTATACTATTGATCCACAAGATATATTGAATTTTACCGAAAAATACAGAATAACTCATTGCCCCAAATGCAATTCCACTTCTTTTCAAGTTAGTAAGGAAATCGACATCATTGAAGATTTAGGGAAAATTGCTGAAATTCAAGGGACACATGTCAAGATATTTTCCACCGAAACAGAAGAAGGAACCATGTTAATTTCCACTTTCGGTGGTATTGCCGCGCTACTTCGCTACAAGCTCTCGTTCTAATCAATACATGTAATTTTTTTCAATAATGTTTTTGCATTTATTCAGAATGTAGAACAGCATATCCCATTTCAGAGACCTGCACAAATTTCGGTCCAAATGATGGATGATATTTCCCCATGATTGCAGCCACATCCTCCTTTTCTTCCGTCGTACAAAAACAAAATACCGATTTTCCCAATTGGTTTAGACTAGCACCCAACTGTGTTGCTTGATTAAGCTCGTTAATTACATTCGCAATTATGGGTAAATGAAGTTTTTCCAGCAATTGAGTATTTTGGAGGAAATCACGACATACTTTCATGTAATTTTCCAAGCTCCATTCTTTGTGCATCTGCTCCATAGCTTGCCGGCCTTTTTCGAAAATTAAGCGTTTATAACTCGGATCGGTGAGAATATATTTGGTAGAAATGGGCCCCCAACTGGCTAAGCCGACATATATATTATCGGGAACCAAAATCTTTTGCATTTGGAAAGGATAACCAGGTTCAAGAACTAATGCCAAACCTCCGATAAATTGTCCTGCTACGGTCCCCAAGCCCGTATGATTCTGTACCTCTGCAATATGAGCATATTGAGCCGCTTCTAATGGTGTCAAACCCAGCTGAAACAATTCATTCAACCCTAACGCAATTCCCAGAGCACCCGCTCCGCTGGAACCATAGCCGGCACCCAAAGGTAGATCAAATTTATGGATAATCGAAATTCGTGCAGTTGGTGGAAGAAATGAGAGCATCAATTTTAATACAGTGATGGATGTCACAGCACGATGGGAGTAATCTTGTTGATTGATCATAATGCGAAAATACAAACATTTTTCTTGCGAACTTGAAGAATTTGCAGTTAATTTCGCAAAGGGAAAATTAATTGAAGAAAAATCAGAATTTTGCTCAGGAAAATTTGTGTTTGAGTTCATTTGGTCTTTGATAGTTGCTTCATTTCTAATTAATGTAATTCCATAGGCGGTTAAGGCGGGTCCCCCACCTCGAGACCCAATTTTCAAAGGTAGAATAATATTGGGGGATTTATCGGGATCTTGCATTTGGAAAAACCCCGAAATACGATGCGGCACTTGAATTTTTACTTGACATGGAAAGGCTTCGATCTGATCTCCATCCACCATTATCCTTTTTCTATTCAAAATCCCAAAAGAATTTTACTACTGAGTACCAAAATATACGTGAATGATCATGACTGAACGTAAAATTGTGCTCAAAATGGGAGGTTCACTCCTATTTGATGAAAATTTAGCTTTACGCCTTGATTCTTTTTCTACAATCGTTAATGTTGTAAAAAAATCGCAGCATGTCGCAGCCGTAGTTATTGGAGGGGGAAAAATCGCCCGAAAATTTATTCAAGCGGCTCGAGAATTCCAAGCCAATGAATCGCGATGTGATACATTTGGTATTCAAGCCTCTCGTCTAAATGCCCTTCTGCTAATTACTGCCCTCGATTCACGAGCTTATCCAGTAGTTATCGAATCTCCCAGAAGTTTTAACCTAAATGCAGTTACCGCCTCAATTTCTCAGCGTATCATGGTAGCTGGAGGTTTTATACCAGGACAAAGCACAACATCAGTTACTTTTCAAATTGCAGAAATGCTTGAAGCCACTGATGTGATAATACTCACTGATGTCGATGGAATCTATGATAAAGACCCGAATAAATATCAGAATGCAGTAAAATTTGACTCGATTGATATTTCAAAATTAGAAGAAGTAATTTTCGGGAATTCCAGCCATAAACAAGCGGCAGCCGGAGAATACCGCATATTTGATGCCGTTTCCTTACAAATTTTGAAACGGAGCAGTTTTAGAGTCCGGTTGATCAATGGAAATGATCCCAACGCACTCCAAACATTGCTGGTCCAGGAAAATTTCACAGCATCATTTGGAACGACTGTTGTAAAGGAGATGACCAAAAAATGAGCGATTGGAACACAGCTTGGGCATGGCCGTGGTGGTCGATAATGGTTACCACTAGTATTGCTAACTTAATAGTGAGTGCAGTGATTTTAAAGAGAAATTTGAGTAGAAATTCCATCCTTTCCACCACATCCACCACCTCTGCACCCTCTATCAATTCGGATTTAACCTACCGAAGGTGGATGCTGCTCATGGGCTCCATTTTCACCATTGTGGGCGCCTATCGAACCGTATTTGTTTCACAATACGGCCCACAGATGGCTTGGTTTGATAGTATCGCAAATAGCTCGCTATTGATTCGAATTCTTGCCATATTTGCAGAAATGTCGTTTAGCGGACTGATTGCCTTTGTAATGCTGAAATTTAATACTTATCTACCCGCATCTGAAGACAGCCCAAACCCACATACAGAGAAATTTAAAAAATTTTTCTTAACTAAAAGTCCATATGTATTAGTCATTTGCATCTTTTTGGCACAATTCTTCGCCACCAGTGCAGTTATCACCAAATTTACTTTCTTATTCGCCATTGAAGAAACATTGTGGTCGATAGGATTCTTGTCGGTTCTCCCACTGGCAATTATTCAACTTAAGCGAATCATCGCGGTCAAAGATGAAGAAACTGCCCAGCGTTTGCAAATGTTGAAGATATCCGCAATAGTCATACTCGGATGGTGCATTATTTACTGCAGTTATGGATTATTCTATCATTTACCTGGAATCTGGACGCGCGAAATTGCAAAATTGCAAGTGGGATATCCCGAAATAAAAACGGGAATGAGCGCTATAATTGACGCCTTTACCATTGTTCATGAATCAAAATTATACAGCGATTGGGGCTTCGGCTTCCTACTTTGGCACTCCGCCTATTTCAGCGTTTGTGTCTGGATTTCAATTTATTTAATGCAGGCGCCCCGCCCCCAAGAATCAAAATCTAAAATAAAAATCCGCTCATTGCAAGGAAGAAAATTGACCACCTTTTTGATCATTATGGCCATCTTAGCAATCTTAGCAATACTAACGCTGATAAGCATCCCCGCTTTTACATAACTACGGATCTGAACAACTATGGCCATTAAATGACAATCAAGGCAGTACCCCTCTCCATACCCCATTTTAGTGCCATAAATTTTTTATGGGCTCGCCCATTTTTCAACTCACATCTGAGCAATTTCACCTCGCTCTCACGCGAATGAACCGCTTATATATGTCTAAAACCTTCTCAAACTTACGTGCAGGGGTAACCAAGCTGGTCAAATAGTTGCAAATTTTGCAATCGACTACCGGTGCGGGACTCAAGATCATAGTTCTGAATTCAGAACTACCAAGAGTGATCCCGTTGCATAGGCATACATGGGTCCGAATCCCATCCCCTGCACTATTTTGGCTCCAGCACCCAGAAATGAAGTGTAATGTTTTTCAGCGATCCCAACTCTACTTTTCAATCCCCCCCATAACCCAATTTCTCATAAGGGATTTGTTTTGGACTGGGCAAAGGTATAGTAAAATAAAAATCGAAATGGATATATCTTTCCGTATCATCACCTAATAGTTATTCTACCACATACTTGACAAGTCGATCACAGTCAAAAGCAGAAAAAATCGACCACGTCGACCCAACTCGCCAAACCCATTAGTTAGATTAGAATTTGATTAATTGCCGTGAATAATTTTCACTGGATGCTGGAAATAGTGCAGGGGGTGCGCTTCGAACGCACGTACTCCTTGAGACGGGATCTTAAGTCCCGCGCCGTTAGACGGTCTGACCCGACGAATTCGATCTCGAAGGATTCCAACAACCATTGACCAGGCTTGGCTACCCCTGCATGAAAAAACGTATTGTAATTAAGAAGGAATAAAAGCCTTCCAATCATCATAGTATCCTTTGGGAGGATCTCCGATCTGAGGTGATGAATGGGGGACGGAATAAAAATATTATGGAACTATTATGGGGCAGCTGGGCGAGTTAGGAAAAATGTCTATTTAGCCTTGAATAGCCATACCCTTGAATGACCTTGAATAGCTTATTTAGACTAAAGAAAGAAAAAGAAAAAGAGATGAAAAAGAAAAAAAGAGTGTTCTATTACGCTTTTTTGGCCCTTTGGGCTTCATGCCATGGGGTGTCTTTGATCAAAACAGTGAACACGGTAGCCATAACGAACAATCCTGCCACCACGTACATTAAATAATTCGACGGAACTGTCAGCAGAATAATTCCTCCAATTTGTCCCAACATCATCAAAAGACCGTTGGAACTCTCTTCGGGAGCGGGAAAAGTAATTTCTGCCCCATAAGTTAGCCCGACTGGTAAAGCAGCCACTAAAAAGAACCCATATATCAGTGCAAGAATATTAACCACCCAAAAATTTGGAATCAAAATCATGGCAATATTGATGGGTGTGCAGATAACCAAAGCCATAATCAAGAACATTTTCCGTTTATGTTTAGCATCCGAAATTGCTGCAAGAATAATTGCCCCTAAAATCCCCCCGATAATCATAAAACCGCTGATAATCCCGGAGTCAAAACTTGGATCAAAAATTAAATCGATTACAGTGGTGATAGCATTAAAGGAACCCAAACCGATAAAAAGTATGAGCAGTAGAAAAATGAAATCCTTCACCTTGAACATTTCCTTATATCCAGTGGTAACCAAGATTTTACTCTTATCTGCATACGCATTAGGGGGAAATTCGGGCTTATCTTTTATGAAAATAAGGTATAATATCATTCCTATGAAAGCAAAAATACCGTATCCCAGTAGTAGGTTAGGAAAGCCGTTTTCCATATTTTCTTCAATGTTGATAATTTCAGGCAACATCATTCCCACAATAATTCCTAAAAACATGGAAATGGTGCCCAATCCAGAGGCGGTAGCCTTTTCTTTTTCCGGAAACCAATTAGCGGCGAGTTTAGTGAATGAATTGAGCACAAATGGCTGACCAATTGCCATCATAATTTGAGAAAAAAGCACCACCGTGAAGTTTGCGGCAAAAATTCCCCGAATTAGGGCAAATACACCGGTAATAATCACACCGATTCCCACGCCCCATTTAAGACCATATTTGTCAATTAACCAACAAGAGGGGAAATTTACTGGGATATAGGCAATCATAAAGATCCCAGTTAAACCCCACACAACTGCATTTTGCGAGACTTGATAATAAGAAGCCACATTTTGGGTGATTGGGGCAAATGTAATCCATCCTATTTGAGTTATCATGCCCATCACCATGAAAATCACCAAAACTACAAAACGATACTTAGTAGTTTGGTATTGATCTGAAATATCGGCATTCATATGGTTAGTTCAGCTTATGGCAATTTAATAATTTAGGAAATTTTTAGTTCAGCTTAAAATGGTGAATTAATGTGCAGAACGAATTTTTGTGGAAATTAAGCAGAAAATAGTCAAAAAACCGGGGGAAATCAAGTAACAATTACAGGGCTCCCCGCACTTTGGTATAGAAAAACACCAGATCGCGAATGGCAGGGTGTTTAGAATTAATCCGAAAATACCTGGGCGGAGTCTGAGCATGGGTAATAATTTTCTTCTCTTCAATCAATTCACGGTCTACTAAACGATCTAATATCTTTTTGGCCGCACTTTTCGAACTTTGGACCGCCCGGGCAATTTCGGAAATATTCATCCACTGGAGCTTGCCATTGGGATCTTTTTCTTCGAAAAACAGAAGTTTCAATAAAATCTCGAGAATCCGCACTTGAACTGTGTTTCCAAAAAGATGGGGGAGGTAAAATGAGATATTGGAAGTATCAAGACCATGTGAAGAGCGGCCGCGAGAAGGAAGTTTATCAACCATCCTATGTATAATTTCCTCTGAAGACATTAAAAAGTATGTATATGTAACAATAACAAAAAAGAAGATCATCCGCCAGTCAGTTTTGGTAAGAGGAAGATCATTACAACCATTACAACCGCGATAACGATAAATTGGATAGTACTTTTTCTACTTTTACTTTTATCTGCTTTGGTATATGAGTCTTTACATTCCGGGGAGCAGAAATCTTGCCCTAAGGGAATTGCCCGACCACACACAATACAATGTTTGTGTGGTTCGTAGCGTCTGCTTTTTAAAGTTTCTTTCCATGACTTTGACATCGCTTTCAAATAATTGAAGGTGTGGGAAGGTTTAAATTTAACTTTAATACTAAAATAACCCACAATTCTGATGAAAAAATGATCCCACAATCTGATGCAAAAAAACGATAAAAAAATTAAACCTTATATATATATATATATTATGAGTAATACTATTGGAAAAACCATCCGGATGAATCGACTTTTTAATCCCAAAAAAGGAACCACCTTCATTGTACCGATGGATCATGGAATTACTCAAGGGCCCCTTCTTGGATTGGTTAATTATGAAAATACAATATTGCAGCTGATAGATACAGGAGTAAACGCAATTATTGGACATATTGGTCTTATTCTTCATCGAAAAAAGCCTGAAAACTGGAAAATTCCTTTTATTTTCCATATCAGTGCCAGCTCTGATCTTTCAAGCGATCCAAACCACAAAGTCTTGGTAAATCCAGTTGAAGAGGCTGTTCGATTGGCTGCAGATGCAGTTTCCGTTCATATTAATATTGGTGGAATCGATGATGGTTTTATGTTGGAAAATTTAGGGCGGATTGCTTGTGAATGTCGCCAATGGGGACTTCCATTACTGGCTATGATGTATGCCCGTGGAGAAAATATCCCTTCTGGTGAAGAAATTTCAGTTGAGAATGTTAAAAAGGTAGCCCGAATTGGGGCAGAATTAGGGGCAGATA
This sequence comes from uncultured archaeon, assembly GCA_964426185.1. GTDB lineage: Archaea > Asgardarchaeota > Lokiarchaeia > Sigyniarchaeales > Promethearchaeaceae > Harpocratesius. Next base: position 10,253 of record CAYRPF010000013.1, read on the forward strand.
TTGTTAAGACCAACTACACGGGAGATATAAACTCGTTCAAAGAAGTTGTAAAAGGTTGTCCAGTACCGGTGATTATTGCAGGAGGACCCGTTACAGAACCACCTCAACTTATTAAAATGGCATGGGAGTCAATACAAGCCGGAGGAAAAGGAGTTTCGTTCGGAAGAAATCTCTTTCAATCATCGCATCCCAGAGAATTGGCGCGTGCGATTAGCCGTGTGGTTCATGACGGCCGCTCCCTTGACGAATCTTTAGAAGAATCCCCTTGGAAGGAATATCGAAATGAATTTTAATACTGAACCGGGTAATCAGTCGGATAATCAAACAAATAAGCAACAAAAAAATCAATCAAATAAGAACGCAGATAGTTGGTTACCTCTTCATTCTCAAGTGACCATTAGCGCTAAAAATGTGCAAATCAAGGTAGCAATATACTCTTTGCATAACGGTTTTTTATTGCTGGTAAGTGATCAACCGTCATTTGGCTTGGGAACTTTGAGTATTAGCATTCCACCCAGTTCTATTTCGGAAAAATCTATAGGAACTCCAATTTCAGAATTTGGACTGAAATACACTACTTTAACGAATATTATCGGTAAACGCGCCAGCAAAACGTTGGGAAAACCTGTGTTGACCATTGTATCTTTACAAGACCAAGAAATCCCCCTAAAAGAGTTCCAAAAATTGGTGCTTCAAGCCGTAGCTGAAGCGCTAGAAACTCAGCCAAAACACTAGAAACTCAACTACTTCATCCCTTATTCCGATTCTTACACATGTTTTCATTCAATCCTTTATTTATTCCCACAATCGTTCTTATTTTTACTCTTGTCCATTTCTTGAACTTTTTTATACGCTTCTGGAGATAAAAATGGAATCAATGCCATTTTAATACCCCACTGAGCCAAATCCATTCGAGATATCAGTCCTCTTGAAAAATAACCCACCGCCCCTTCCTTCTCTCGAATGTCAGCATCGCCGGATATCTCTCCCATTACATCTGCTAATTCTAAGTCTCGATTCGCAGTTAATTTTTGAGTTATCTCTAATGGATATTCCCATCCTGGACTGATTCCCGTCCCCATTTGCCCATTTTCATCTAAAATTACGCAGAATGAATGAGCCAGATATTTGGAAGAAAGGGAAGAGTATTCCACCAGCCCTGCTTCGATGCCGATGTAAAATTTCTGATGGGCTTCAAGCTCTAGCTTCCAAATATCTTGCTTATTTATAAAATCTTGAATTTTTTGGGCGCGTGTGAAGGCACCTTGATATATTTCGGAAAACCCGATTGGTTGGTGCGAAATATTTGTAGCAACTACATGAGTCACCACACTTATCTTGCTATGTGGATAAAACCGCTTTAAAACAGATTCTACTGCCTTTCTTTTGAGATTATTTGCAGTTCCGATTGCAGCTAATATCACAGGAATCATATTACTTCTTCATTAACCATGGGTAATGAATGTTATATTACGGGAGAAAAAGAGAAAAACTTCTAAGAAATTTATGAAAATTATACCTTAATCCATCTGTTCTGCATAATAAATTAACCATTTCGCCATTGCAACAAACATAGGGTTCACATTTAAATCCAGTTTCGCAGAACACATAACATTCATCAAACATTGAGCATCCTCTGCATACTGTTCCGCTGTTTCTGTGTCAACCTCATGATTGGGCAGATCATATTTATTTCCGACCAAAATTATCGGAATCATCCCTGCATTTTGCCTAATAATCCGCAACCATTCAGGAATCTGCTCAAAGGTAGCATAATCTGTGACATCATAGCAAATAAATGCTCCAGATGCCCCACGGCAATAATCACCCAAAATAAAACGAAACCTCTCTTCACCAGCGAAGTCCCATAATTGCAATCTTACATTTTCACCAGAATCTAGAGCAACATCCTTGACTGAAAATTGCGCACCGATAGTCATTTTATGATCTTCAATAAATTTACCAGTGACATAACGTTCAATGAGGGCTGTTTTTCCAACGCCTCCGGCCCCAGCGACAACAGTTTTGAAAATCCAGTTGCTAGACACGATAATTCACTCAGAGTGATTTGACGCAAAATTTGCATGATTTCTGGAAATTTTTTCCAGTTTAATCAACCGATAATTAGAGAAATGCATGTGGAAATAAATGCCTTTCGGGTGATTCCACGAAAGCGTCGTTTATTAATGTAGATAGTATCGATTCATAAAAGTATCCATGCTTTATGAAAAATTCTAAAAATTAATTAGAATCTTTTTTGGAATTTCTTTGAGTGCCAAATGAAGTGGTAAATGATGTGAAAGTGTTATTGATAATTGATTTCCCTATTTGAAAATACGGACAATGTGTAATACATTGATAGCAAGCGGTGCATTTTTCTGCTTGAATGGCGACTTGAGTTTCCGTGAGAATAATAGCTTGGCTTGGACAAACTTGAATGCAAGTTTTACATTGATTGCAGAAAAATGAGCGGTATATCGTGGTGAAGAAATAACGAAACCACGCTTGATAGTCAAAATTGCGATTAGAACTAAGTAAAAATAAACTTCCATCAGAGAACAGATTAAAGCGGTAGGTTAATTTTTTATAGGTTCCATGACCAGAAATAACTTCAAGTTCGGTGTCATATTCAAACGTGGGCGTTAATGCGGGAAGAAATGCCACTAGATTGGCTAGATCGATAACTTGAGAAAATCTACCTTTAACCGAATATCCCGTCTGTAAACATGGGGAAAATCCTTTGGTGATGGAAATGTTGAGATCATGACTGGGAGATGAATTTTGAAATTTGTATTCAATCTGCTGGGCTTTTAGTAAATTTTTCCACTGTTGGGGGAGTTTTTTATAGCGCCAAAGACCGAGATCGATCCATTCGGGGGGTAAATTATATTTTTTAGCATATTCTGATAAATAAGAAAACCACGCTTCATGTTTTTGTGGGTGAGTTTCTTTTAATAGGGAAAAAGTGGCTAAATTGGAGGCGGGGCAGAGATAACACCCCAATCGTTCATGTCCCTTGAAATAAAGGGGAGTAATTGGAATTTCAATCAAATATTTTGACAAAAAATGATCTAATGATTGATCCAACGAAGGTACTGATGATTTAACTAAAGGAGATTCTGATGATTGGCTTGAAGTATTAATAATTGGTGATTGAAGCGAGGATGAATGAGCGGATGAATGAAACTTTGAGAGAGAAGAATACTGAAAAAACGGTTCACAAATCAGAAAAACCCAAAGTAACAAAGAAATCCAAGATTTAATGGGTGTGGCTGAAATTTGAAGGGGTATAAAGGAATTAACATAAATTTTTTTAGATTGAGCGCGATTCAGTGATTCATACTGTCGTTGCCCGAGAAAGCTGAGCACCTTATCCTCGTTATATAATTCATTGATGAGCTCCATAATTTGCTGGGCTTTTAATGAATGGCAACAATATCGATAATCTCGACCTGGAGGACCAAATGTTGGTAACAGTTCCCAAAATATTCTTCCTGCATTTCGAACCATCAGTTTATCTTCCATATGGAGGACTTGAGAGACTTGTTGAACATTCTGCTCTACTTCTGGAAGTTCTAAACCAGTATTTGCAAAAAAGATCTTAAAAGTAGGCCCTAAAGCTCGATAAACAAGAAGAAGAACGGCTAAACTATCCTTTCCTCCTGAATATGCGACCGCAGCGGATTTTTTAATTTTTGTTTTGGTCTTACGAATAAAATTCAACGATTTCTCGATTTCAGATCGGATAAAGGGAAGATTGGCGGCATATACATGGAATAAATTCAAAAGAATGCGTTGATGAAGAAGTACATGAGGATCCGATTCTGCTCTTGAAGAAGAACGAGATATCGGCTGCCACCACTTAGAGTGAGTGGGTTGAACCCAAGGATTAGGGATAATTTCACCAAATTCGGATGAATTAATTGAAGATAAAAGGGAAAATGAAGAAAGATTATCAAAGGGTAAAGAAAACAAGGAATTCTGAGCTAAAAATTGAATTAGTTCATTAATCTCAGATGCATTGGTTTGGAAAAAAGTTGTAGATGAATCAAGATCGAGAGGTTTTTCGCTGCTAGAAAAATGTTTCAAATGGTGTGAAGGGTAATTTGATAGATTTAATTCTGAGGAGGAAATATTTGAAGATCGACTACGGTAAAATCGGTTTTTAGCTATATTACCTCGCCCGATTTCCAACATATGAGAAATTTCAGATGATGCTACTTTTGAAATGGCAACACCGAGATATTTTCCAGTTTGTTCAGAATATACAAGAATATAGTCATCTTTTTCAATATCAAGTGAAAAACGGGAAATTCCAGGTGCTAAAATTGATTTTCCTTTACTGAAAAACAATTCTCCATCTTCATTCAACCAAATTGATTTGGGAGGAAGAAATTCCTTAAAATTTTTTTCTTTTAAATCAGGAAGCCATAAATCTAAAAGTAGGGAGGACAGGAGTTGTCCCCCGATAAATCGGGGATGGAAATAATATTTTTTTGATAATGGATTATATCCGAATTGGCCGATTACATGACCTGCCACGATTACTTCTTCAGTTTTATCCAAACCGCCAATTCGGTTGAGAAGAACGATATTTTCAGCAGGAAACATGGATTCACCCACATTTATGGTAGAAAAAGAAAGGGTAGACCAACCATAATCTTGATTAACCGTAGACCGCAGTAGTTCATAGTCATGATAAAATGCTGGTCTAACATCTCCAGGGGGGGAAAGAAGCACCTTGCGAGGAGTTTGATGGCATCGATGGCATTTAGATTGAATAAATAAAGGAAGATTACAGTTATCACACCAAAACAAGCGTACTTTTCCAAGATAAGGCGGGCGGGTTTTTTTAGCCATGTAAGAAAAACAAAGTACCATACTCAATAAATTTTCATATTTAGAAGAATAATCGGGAGATAGTTGATAATATTTAACTCAATTTTGGCTTACCGAGAATAGAATTACAGATTTCGGATAATTTTTGTCGATATTTCGGCCATGTATATACCCGAATCAATCTTAAATATCCTTTAAAGTGGTTGAAAAATAGGGAATAATCTTCCAGATTAACGGGGATTTTTTCGCCCGAATCATCTCGTTTGAATGTAAATATCTCGTTCGGCCGAGTTTGATTAATATGATTATAAGGAACATTAGGTGAGCTGGGGATATCGATATAAATATCTTCTTTAGAAATATCTGAGGAATTCGCTAATTTTTCCCGTATTTCAGGAATATTTAGATTGGATTGACTAATTTCGATGTGAGATTCATAGCAGCTTTTAAGTAAACGCCTCCTTTGAATAGAATCCATGAGAGGACGGGCAGAATGAGAGTGTAATAATTCTGTCCATAGTGTATAATCATCCCATTGTGTATAATCATCAGGATGGGAATACTCTAAAATATTATTCTCTTTTACCAAGTTTTGAATGGCTTGAGCAAGCATTATTTGAACTGCTCTACAAGTCTTATGAAAATATATTGTCCTAAATGAACTGATGCGAGAAATTAAATAACCTTCTAGTGCAATTAATGCATTGATATCTATACCCAAAGTAGATTCATTTAATACATCTATGGATAATAATAATCTGTTTATATCTACTGGTCTTCCTTCAGTTCCACAGTGATAATTATCTCGAAGTAAATAATCCATGGAATCAACGTTAACGGCACTTGTAATAATTTGAGAAATTAAAGCACTTTTAGGATTTGCTTGGGCAATTGTTTGTCCAGTCGCAACTTCAGCAATAATTTTTTTATCATAGCCTAAATCTGAAATAATATCGCCCAATTCTGATTCGGTAATTATCCAACGAGTATAATCTTCATGATCACGGTTATTGTATTTCAATAAGATACTCTCAAAGTTATGGGAAAAAGGTCCATGTCCTACATCATGACAAAGGGCAGCAATTAAACAAGTATTCACTTCTTCCAATGAAAAATCGACTCTATGATAAGTGACCAGATTGTGAAGCAACCGCTTCGCAAGTGCTGCTACACCTAAAGAATGCTCAAATCGGGTATGATTTGCACCTGGAAAAACATGATTAGTTCCAGAAAGCTGCCGAATCCGCATTAGACGCTGTATTTGGGGTGAATCCACGATATGTCGTATGAAATGAGGAAAAATCACAAATCCATGAATGGGATCATTAATTTTCAAGATTTTTAATGATGTATTAGAAAGCAAGATCGTCATATATCTTTGTGTGCATGATTTTAAAAAGATTCCCGCAAAAATACTCGCAAAAATTATTAAGGATACCACGTCCAATACCTATCAGAGATCATGGAATTGATGGATGATCGCCCAGAAGATGGCGCTTTTAAAATTTATTTTAAAGGGGTAGGATATGAACCCGAAAAAGATTGGAGTCTCACCTTTTTTTATAACTCCAACATAGTAGAACCTTTCAAGGATTTTCAGAATTTCCTCAGGCAATATAATGAACTTTCTCGAAAAAAGCGGGCTCTGTCATTTAATAATATTGCAAAAGTAATCAAACATGGTTCAATAGAAAATTACAATGTTCAAAATTACTATGTTTTATTGCGGAAAAAAAAAAATAAGAATGAAAAAAGCCTTGATAATGAAGGACCAGTAGAAGAAATCAGAGAAGGATATTTACTAGCCCGGTTGAAATCCCAAGAAGATCTAATCTTGGGATATTGGCCTTATGAATTTTTCTACCATCATTTAGAATTACAGCATGTTCCGGTAGTATCTATTAACCGAATTATAGAAAGTCCTGAAGAATTTGAAAATATTTTACTGATCTCTTAAATCTTAAAAAACCGAAAAATTTAAACAAAACGCTTCTATATTTTTATTATGGTGTATGTTTGCGCAAGTAAGGAATGTCAAAAAGAAATCACCAAGGAACAGCTAAATCAGTTACCTGGTGTGAAGTGTCCTCACTGTGGTGCACGTATTTTATTCAAAAAACGCCCACAAGTTATTAAACGCGTAAAAGCAATTTAATTTTTTATTCATATTGGATAATTTTCATTAATCCAATTTTGAGATTAGAGTCTATTTACTTTTAGAGAATTTGCCAGCTCTTTATATCGATTTCTTACAGTAACTTCGGTTAAATTGGCAACTTTTGCTATTTCCTTTTGAGTTTTGCATTCTCCCGACAATAAAGTCGCTAAATAAATTGAAGCAGCTGCTAAACTGCTGGGATCTTTTCCTGATGTAATTCCTTGTTTATGAGCAAATTGTAAGATTTTTGCTGCTTGATATTGAGATTCAGGAGAGATTTGCAAATCATAGGCAAATTTGGTAACAAATCGTGTCGGAATAACATTAGGTATTTTCAAATGAAGAAAAGTAATTATAATTCGATAGCTTTTACTTAAATCACGTTTAGAGATTCCTGAAACTTGCTGAAATTCATCTAGAGTTTTAGGTATAGTTTGGATTCGGCATGAAGTATATAAAGCAGCTGCTACCATACTTTCAATAGTGCGTCCCTTAATTAAATTTAATTCTAAAGCACGACGATACAAAATTGCAGCGTTTTCTTGAACAAATCGAGTTAAATTTAACTGAGAAGCGATACGAGTTAGATCTGCCATTGCAATGGAAAGATTCCTTTCTTTAGGAGATTGAATACTGAGGCGATTCTGCCATTTCCGCAATCGAAATGCAAGATATCTATTATAAGGTGATAAGATGTGTCCTTTCCCATCATAATTATGACTATCTATCATAGTAAATAGCCCTTTGTCATGATATAACATTGAAGGGGGATGTCCAGTTCGTGATTTGGAAGAAGAAACCTCCATTGTGAAATCTCGCCATTCTGGGCGGCAATCAATAAGTGATGATTCTAAAATCACACCACATTGACTGCAAGTTCGTTCTCCACGCTTAAAATCAATTAATATATGATCTCCATTGCAATAGGGACAAAGGTCATGGGAGAAATTATTTTGTAGTATATTCTGGTTTTTTCCATATATTGAGGTGATAGATTTCAAGTCAAAAAAGAAGTAAAAATTTGACTTTATAACTTTTATAGAAAAAAAGTCCGCTTATTTTAAATCAGAATACTTGCGAGGTTTGATGGAAAATCTTAAAGGAAATAAGACAAAAAGCAAATTCGATAAGAGGATTATGATCGCAAGAAAAAGTAAAATTCCTTCATAAATTGTTAAATTCTGTAACCAATATTGCAAGTTTTCAGTAGATAATGTTGTGGAAAACAAGGGTCTAATTGCTAATAATATGATTAATAGTGTTAAAACTGAAATAATCGTAGAAAAGATTACATTAAATAGGCTTAATTTCCATAAATTCGACTGATTGGAAATTCTTCGGCGCCAAACTCCTGAATTGTGATAATTTTGGAATATTTCAACATTTCGCCTAACCTTTCGGAAGAGAAATAGATTTTGAAAGAAATTCCTTAGTTTTAACCAAAAAAGTGAAGGTTGAGTTTCCCGAATGAATTCTTTAATTTTCTTAATATTGTCAGAATCTTTTGGTGAATGTTTGAGTTCCTTGAGTATATATATATTTGGGTTAAGGAATTTGTTCAATATTTTATTGTACAGTTCTTCAGCTTCATATTCATCATAAACAACTTCTTCATGGGGTCGATATATATAGATTTCTTTTGCATCTTCATCAAGCACTAAGGCGAGCTCAGTAGGATTTATTTTATCCGTTTTAATAAAATCATTCGCTTGAATTTTGTACAAGGTTAGAGACATGTTGTTTCCTCCATTTTCATCTCCAATAAATTCAAAAAAAAAAGAGAACTCATGTTAAATCAAAAATCGGTTAAAAACCGAAGACATTTCGAAAATCAGCATAAGCTTGTGCTAATTTTGATAATACCGTTTCATCATTTTGATCTAAATAATATTGGATATAACCTGCTAATCCATTCGGATCATTGATCCAACTTAAAAATCCATTAATTTCTTCTACTAAAAAAGGATCTACCCCACTTGCAGCTGATACAGTAGATGTTTCTTCAGTTGATTGTACAGGAGTATCGCTATTTTTACCAAGTTCCTCGCCTTCAGCCATGTACGGTCCGCTTTCTCTCATTTGGTTGGCAGCTCTAACTACGTCTACATACGCGTTCCTTCCATCTACACCTGGTGGAGCATAACCAATAACCACATATTGATCATTGGGATCTGGTGAAAATGCACCACAAAGAAATGAACGCTCCTTATAATTCACTCCTGAAAAATATTCTGCAGTATTCATTAAGAGAGAATATTTTACACCTTGTAATTTAACAAATTGTGATCGGGATTGCCATTTACTGATACATTGTTTTAGATCTTCTTGTTCAACCTGCCAATTAGATGAAATATAAACAATCTCACCGTTTTTTCGCCCTACTAACGCAGCAATAATTAATCCTTTATTGAAAAGTTCTGTACAAATTGCATCAAAATCAATCGGCATGTTTTTTACATCTCCAATTACAGTCAAATTTCAGTTGTTAATATTTAGGTTCTCTCGCCTAATAATTTATTTCTTTTTTAGATGGGCTTTATTATTATTTTTTTCCCCTTTTCTGCGATTTCTAAATATAAATCGATCTTGAACGGTTTCTATTTTGTGATGAGTTTTAAAAGATTGCGATGGTTGATGTGCATGATCTTTTGATTCATCATCAACAACCAGAAATTCTAACATATCATAAAATTCGGCATGATGGTCGTCATATCTGCGCATTTGCTTAAAATGGCTGTTTAAAGCAGTTTCTGAATGGTAAATCTTCCCACAAACTGGGCATTGAAAAGATATGTGCTCTAATTTCTTCTTCAAATGATCTTCCACAGTTTCTTTAACTTGATATGCTTTTTTTCGGGAATATCGAGCGGAACATTGATGCCGAATAGGTTTACCGTAGATAGGCAAGTTGAAAAACACTTTAGCACCTCTGGTACTTTCCCAATAAAGAATAGATTTTCCGCAATATCGACATTTTGTGGGAAAACTTCTCAACCGAATATGCTTCATTTCTTACAACATATTATTAAGGGAATGCATCAAAATCAATTTACCGACTTCTTTATATTTTAAAAAGATTTATTTTAATTTATTAGAAGTGAATTGAAAATTGAAAAACTCAAAAAAAATAAGTGTTTCTACAAGCGTTTGGGAAAGATTAGAAGACTTTAAATTGAAATTACAAAATAAATTACAGCAGCAAGTAAATTGGGATGAAGTTTTCACCTTTTTCTTGAATGAAAATTATTTTTCAAAAAATAAAACTAAATCAATCATTAAACCCCACACACAAATAAAGACACCTACTTCTTTACCAAATTCAAAGCAAACAAACACCAGACCCCTTTATGATCAAACTTTAGGAATCCCTCCTGCTCCAAAAAAAAAACCTATTCAGGTGAATCTCAATAAGAAAGATATGAAACTATTAGCAAAAAAGGAGACGAAAGAAACAAAATACATTCTTATTGAGTGCAAACTTTGCGGAACTAAACCTATTATAATGCCGATTCCAAAGAAGATAGTGCTTGAAGCTCATGAGCCAGTTGTTGATATCTCATACATCCATGGAAATCCCGAACATGTTATTGTTGCTCAATTAGATCACGATTTTCAAGTACGACGACGACGAGTCAGTCAAGTTGTCTACGAGAAAGATTATCATTAATTTCTTTTTTCAATTCCCTTAACAAGATTTACCACTAATCTATTAAATGGGGCAGTTTTTTTCTTATTTTTTGCTAAATCGACAACTTTTTGATTTAAAAATTCAATTTCTGTATGTTTATTCCTCTTCAAATCTTGTAACATGCTATTGGAATTCTGTTGAGTCAATTGTAAGATATTTTTAATTATTTGTAGTAATTGATCTTTGGAATTAATCGAAATTTTATATTCGTCCAAAATTGAAAGGATTTCTGAAATTATATCTTCTGCAATTTCCCAGAAATATGAAAGAGTTAGCAATTCTCCGTTAGTTTTACGCCAAAGTGCACCTATTGGATTTATCACCATATTAACAATTGCTTTTTCCCAGATCTTTTGCAATGACTTCTCAGATATTTCAGTTGAAATATCCGCTTCATTCAATATTTGCACAAAGTAGTGAATTGGTTCAATATCGTTAAGATCAAAAGGAGTTTCGCAGATAAATGAAGAAATATGGCAAACATAGTTCAATCCTGAACCAGTTTGAATGAGGTGATGATTAGCTACAAGTTCTGCACCCATGGTGGATATTATTCGATAAACATTCATTTCAGGATATTTTAGTTTGAGAATTTCTTCATTTCCTAATCCATTTTGAAGTAAAAAAATGCGAGAGAATTGACTTAAGATATAGTGATATTCAGAAATGATTTGCGATAAGGAATAAGATTTGCAAGCAACTATGCAATAATCAAAAAATAGGGTGTGTGCTTCATTAGAATACTCCTCGTAAAAGGAATCCTTACTAAAAAAGTGAAAAGAAGGAAATTTGGAATATTTTTTTCCATCGACTTCGAATATAAATCCTTGTTTTTGGATTGTCATGTATACATTATTCGAACCGATTGCTGTTATTTCATGAGATTTTAATGCCAACTTCACACCGAATAAACAACCAATTGAACCTGCACCGATTATTAGTATCTTCATTGAATCCACTTATCCAATTTAACTTTAGATTTTGATTTTTTACGGTATTTTTTGTGGAAAATTTGTTTTATCACATTGATATCATTAGCAGCTTTCAAATTTAATTTTGGCAAGATATCAAGAGCATTTTTCACCGCATATCCACTGAAATGGTTATTAAAAAATACCGAAACTCGAGTATTTGGATTATCTTTTCGATATGAATTTATTTGATTCGCCCAATGTACCAATTCTTGCTCACTGAACTGATAATTCCACCACGGATTCTTACCAAAGCCATGGAATCGAAGATAAAATAAATTCTCACAAGGAGTTATAAAATCTGGGGGTAATTGTGGTTCGATTACTGCGCAATATCCGAATTTATAGAGAGTTAACACTTCCATTACATCTGGTGTTAACCAAGAAGAATCTCGGAATTCAACCACACCTTGCCATGATTGATGAGTAAATTGCGGTCCTAACAGTTCTTTACCTTTAGTTTCTCTCCATTCAGCCCAAAAACTCAAAAATGATTCCAAATTTTCTTTATGCTTGGGGAATACAAAACTGGGTGGAAGCTGAATTAAATGGGCAATGTGTTTATGATTCCCTTCCAATGGAGCAAAATTATCTAAATAAAGTTCCAATTCCTTTCTGCATTGTTGGATATTTAATTTTGCTTTGTGGGTTATCGCTTGATTTACTTTAGAACTAAAATGAAAATAATCTGGTGTTTTTTGAGCCCAATTTTCTACAGTTTGTTTTTTTGGAATGTAATAAAAACTACTATCAATTTCAACCGCATTAAAGATCGAAGAATAAAATTCTAAATAAGCAGAAGTTGGTAAAAAATCAGGATAAAAAATATTAACCCAATCAGGTTGATAAGACCAGCCACAAGTTCCTACAAAGATATCAGGAAAATCTGCCACTTCGAGCCAAATCCTACTGACCGTATATTTTTCCAATAGTATCAGTATCAAGTGAAGATTCTTTAGTCTTTTTAATCTTCTTACGGAATGAAATTAGTTGATCATTTTCAAGTAAGTGTTGAAATTCGTGAAATTCTTCCTCAGATATACTAAAACTATGTTCCAGTGTAGGAAAATTCTGAGTTTTAACATCATGAATATATGATTCAGCAGCTTGGAGCATAATATTCCATAGATGAGCATACTGTTTAACGAATCTATATGGTTTTGAATTTGAGAATCCAAGCATGTCTTGAGCTACAAGAACTTGCCCATCACATCCATTTCCTGCTCCAATTCCAATTGTAGGAATTTGTAGATGGCGAGAAATTTCACGAGCAATTTGCCACGGAACCATTTCCAACACAATTGAAAAAGCTCCAGCTTCTTCCAGTAAAATTGCATCTTCTATCAATTTTTTTGCAGCTTCTGCAGTTTTTCCTTGTAACCTATACCCCCCTAGTTGATGGAAATATTGTGGTGTCAATCCTATATGAGCCATTACTGGAATACCATTTGATACTAGAAGTTTAACTGTTTCAACTCTTTCACGCCCTCCTTCAATTTTAACCGCATCTGCGTCTCCTTCTTGTAAGGCACGACCAGCATTTAGAAGAGCTATTTCAGGTGTAGCAAAACTCATAAAGGGCATATCTGCAATAACCATTGCATGATTTGCTGCTTTTGCAACGGCAGTAGTATGACGTATAATATCATCTAGTTTAACTTTTAGAGTATTTTCTTTTCCATATATTACCATTCCCATGGAATCTCCCACAAGAAGCGCATCGATACCTGAAAATTCAAATACTTTCGCCATAAGGTAATCATAGGCAGTTAATACAGAAATTTTTTCACCTTTTTCTTTCATACAAAGAAAGGATTGAGGTGAAACTTTTTTTGTTGGGCTCATTCTCTATTATTTGGTTTCTTTCTGAGAATCATTTCTTTTTTTGGTATGAATCAGTATAGTAGAAAATGTATTAGTATATACTATTATTTCTGTGTTATAACCAATTTTATGGAAGAAATTTCTTTATCCAACTTGCAAACTCTTTATCTTTAAACCTATTTTCTTGAAAAATACTTAGGTTTTCTGCCAATTTCTGCGCAAATAGATGTTTACAATAACCAAAGGTTTGCCTACGATAGATGTATTCAATTAGAAAATTCTGACATTGACAAAAAACTTCGGGATAAATCAAATAGTAACCAGAATGGCCTTGTATAGACCAAACAACCAATTGGGAAGGAAAAAAGATATTTTTATGAATGGAAACAGCATTATTTTGCAAAAGTTCTAAGGATCGATAGAAAAGATCTCCATACTTCTGCTGAAATTTTACAACTAAAGAACCAGTGAGTTTTCCTTCTTTGCGCAATTCATCAAATAAATCCATCAACTAAAGATAAGAATTATCTTAATTAAATAATTGTTGTAAGTGTTGTTAAAGTAATGAAGAAATTGAATATTTTACTATTTCCTACCCGATTTTACCCTGCCATTAGTGGTGGAGATTTCTTACTTGAACGTTTAGGAAGAGAATTTCTACGTATCTCTAAGCGTTCTGATTTAGAACGTTTAAACCTACAAGAAATGAATGTTAAAGTTTTAACTTCAAATGCAATTGATTTTGGGGCATTACGGGGAAATGGAAGAATAATTGATACAAAACACCGATATTTTTCTCATTACAAAAATCTTGATATTTACCGTTACAAATCATATCATAACAGTAAAAATAACTCAAATAGAACCCAAAAACAAAATTTATTTGAAAAACTTGGTTATCTTACTAATCTATACGTACCTGAATTTGCTTCAGATTTAAACCCACTTATCGAAAACGGACCAATACTTTCAGAACTAATAGATGATCTCTATTTCAAGCGTTTTGAAAAGAAATTACCATTTATACCACAAATCATTCATTGTACTTATTTTCCTTATCTAAATATTCTTTATAGTTTACTTATTGCTAGATATTTTGAAATTCCAGCTTGTATTACTCCATTTCTCCATTTTGCCAATATCCGATATCAAAATGAGGTGTTTTACTCGATATTACAAGAATTTGATCTCATTTTTGCCTGCACTAACTATGAAAAACAAGTTCTCTTGTCACATGGAATAAAAGAAAAACAAATTGTAGTAATGCCAATGGGAGTGGATGCACAGCGATTTAATCAAGAAAATTATCAAGAAATATTTCTAAAGGTATATAATCCCCAAAAACCTTTAATTTTATTCTGTGGGTATAAAAATTTTGAGAAGGGAGCTCTCACCCTTTTAAAAATTATCCCATACTTAGATAAAAAGTATAAAAAATGCAGTATCGTATTTATTGGTCCAAGTACCACGGCATTTAATTATGAAATGACAAATCTCAAGAAAATTATCAAAAATGTACAAATTATAAATATTTCTCCAGAAAATCTTGCTGGGATGTATGATAAAAAAAAAATTGGAGTCTTTCAATTGGCCGATATTTACTGTATGCCCAGTCGTTCTGATGCATATGGAATTGCTTTCTTAGAAGCATGGGCAACAGGAACTCCAGTAATTGCTGCAAAAATTCCGGCAATGCAAGAAGTTGTAAATGAAAAAAAAGATGGACTTTTAGTCGAATTTGATAGTATAGAAGAATTAATTCAAGCGATATCCACACTTATAGAAAACCCTTCCTTAAGAACCGAAATGGGAATTGCAGGTCAAAAAAAGGTTTTAAAAAACAACAATTGGACAGAAATCGCTGTAAAAACGCTGCAAAATTATCAAGAAATTATTGAAAATCATAAAAAAATTAAATTTAGGAGGAAATTGAAATGAGTAAAAATAAGAAATCTCTATATGGAAATAAGTATGTAAATATAGAAAATGGAGAACTTAAGTTGGGAAATATCTTGTGCAAAAATTTAACCCAAAATTGGGAAACACCAATATTTCTTTTCTTAGAACAAAAAATTCGAGATAACATACGATATATTACTTCTGTATTTAAAGAGGTTTTTCCCAAATCAAGAGGTTTTTATTCCATGAAAGCAAATTTCTTGCAAAAAACCATGGAAATAATCAGAGATGAGCAGTTTGGAGCTGAAATCGTTTCATTTAATGAATTGAAAATTTTAGAAAAGCTCAATTTTGATTCTTCCCGAATTATAGTTGGAGGACCTTATTTATCCGCTCAATTGCTCGATAAAATTATTTCCATGGAAATTCCATATATTGTAATTTATGATATAGATGAAATTCCCAAAATCTCTCAACGTATTAGACAAAATAATAAATCAAATAAATATAAGCCTAAAATTCTATTAAAATTCCAAACATTGAAATATACAAGTCGTCACGGGCTTTCTCATACTAAAGATACATTTCAAACCCTATCAAAAATTTTTATTGCTAATCCAGAACTTGAATATGCTGGTATTTTGTCCCATTATGGAACACGGTTGAAAACTTGGATACAATATGAACAAAATCTTAATAATTTGATAGAGATAGTTCAAAAAATAAAAAATTTTGCAGGGTTAGAAACAAAGATTCTTGATATCGGAGGAGGATTTTCAAATGCCGACTCATTAAAGGAAAAAGAATTTCGCTCCTATCTCGAGAGAATGCGAGAGATGCTTCGCAAGGAAAATCTTCAGAATTGCACTATTTTTTATGAACCTGGAAGATTTATTATGGAAGATACAGGATTCTGTATCTCACAAGTGATTCGTGTTGATCCACACCATCGTGTTGTATTTCTTAATATTGGAAATAATTTCATCCCTAAATTTATGAAATCCTCGTTAAGATTTTACAATGCAGATCGTATTACTGAATCACCCAATACTCCAATGGATTTTATGGGTTACATACCCTCAGATCAAGACATTCTAATTAAAAAATACAACTTTACTCAATCGGTGCAAAAGGGAGATATCATAGTAATAGCTAATGTTGGTGCGTATGCGCTCACTTGGTCAACCCGTTTTCCATATCAGATTCCCAAGATACTGTTTTTAGGGAAAAAAAATATTGTTAGATACCAAGGAGATCCAAATCCCGCGGAATTCAGCCTCTCTTAGAATATTATATATATGTAGATAATATCACATATAAAAACTCGAATGCTCTTTTTATTTTTTATACCTCGAGTGAAGGATCGGTTGGCATGAAACATCATCTGACAAATTCCCCAGTTAATATGAACACGAAAAAAACAGATATCTTTAAATCTGAGATAGGTCAAGCAAACATCTTGATATTAGGTTGTGGTGGTGCTGGAAACAACACAGTGGATCGTCTAATGAAAATTGGTATTCGGGGAGCGCGTTGTATAGCGATTAATACTGATCGACAACACTTAGAATCTGTTCATGCCCATTTTAAACTATTGATTGGAAGCAATCTTACCCGTGGTCTTGGGGCAGGAGGACGCCCAGAAATTGGACGTCAAGCTGCTGAAGAATCTCGTCCTGAATTGGAGAAAATTCTCTTAGAGAGCGATTTGGTCTTTATTACTTGTGGAATGGGTGGAGGCACCGGTACAGGAAGCGCTCCTATCATAGCTCAAATTGCTAAAAATCAAGGTGCTATTGTAGTAGGAGTAATTACAATGCCATTTCAAGCCGAGATGAAACGCGTATCTCGCGCTAAAGATGGAGTTAATGCCTTAAAAAATTATGTTGATACCT
Source organism: uncultured archaeon (assembly GCA_964426185.1). Classification (GTDB taxonomy): domain Archaea; phylum Asgardarchaeota; class Lokiarchaeia; order Sigyniarchaeales; family Promethearchaeaceae; genus Harpocratesius. The sequence continues at coordinate 27,527 of CAYRPF010000013.1, forward strand.
TAGTTTTAATTGATAATAATAGATTACTGGAAATTGCAGCTGATCTGCCAATCACAGAAGCCTTTAGCTTAGCAGACGAAGTTTTAGCTACAATGGTAAAAGGTATTACGGAAACAATCTCTCTTCCATCACTGATAAACTTAGATTATGCCGACATCCGAACTATTTTAAGTTCTGCAGGAATGGCAATAGTTGGGATTGGCGAAGGAGATGATCCCCGTCATCGTGTTGAAGAAGCAATCGAAGATGCATTAAATTCGCCTTTACTCGACTTTGATATTTCTGGTGCAAAAGGTGCTTTAATTCATGTTTCAGGAGGAAATGATTTAACATTGGTTGAAACGACTCGAGTAGCGGATTTAATTACTGAACGTATGGATCCAAATGCCCAAGTTATTTGGGGTGCTCGAGTAGATCCAAATTTAACCGGAATTTTGAGAGTGATGCTATTAATTACAGGAGTGAAATCACCGCAAATGTTAGGAAATTCTAAAATTTCATTTATTAAACCAGAATTTGCCCAACAATTAGACACTCAACGACCTTCTCTTGCAGATGATTTCTTTAATATTAATGAAATTAGATCAATAAATGAAGAAAATTTGAATTTATATTAATTAGAAATCTAGATGGTGGGTTTCCACATTTCGGTAAATTCTTCTTGTTTTTTCTTCTGGTACTCATTGTGAAGATAATTAATTACCGTTTTGTGAGGTGCTCCTTGCAAGATCATATTTATGGCTTTTTTTGCGATTTTGATAGAATCAAATTCCCCGATCAAAGCTATATATTTATCATATATTGAGATATTCACACATGCAAATTTCTCAAGATCTTGTCGAAATTTTCCTTGATCTCCAATTAATCGCCCTTTCATCCGCTTCAATTTTTTAGGTGAATGACCTAAGATTTGTTCTAAATTAATTAATTCAAAAATCATCTCAGCATCAAGCAGTTTTAATGCTTTTTGGGGGTTAAAACCGTAATTTATGGCATTTAGAATCGATTGAGTAGTATATACACGAATATTTGGATCTTGAAATTCCTGATTTTCTTCTGGGAATTTTATTTCCATATTTGGCTTAATTTGATACTCTCCAGTATTGCTATCGATGATTATGTGTGTTCCGGTTTGCTGTTCCAATAGATTTTTCGTGACCCCATGTTTACCAATTACAACAGCTAATCGATCTTTGAAAAATGCCATAATACAATCAATTATTCATTAATTAAATCGTTTATGTGATTGTACTATAACCATGACAATTTTCTACTGATCAAACTTGATCACTTTTAAATTAGCTGTGGAAAAGTTTTTTTTATTTATTGTGATATGCCTTCATGATTTTTGAATATAGAGTATCAACAGTTCCAATTGTTTTTTCATTCAGATAATCTCCAAAAAAATTGAAAACATTGATTAAATCTCTTTTTAGAAAAACAGGGGCATTCACATGGTAAGTAGAAACCGCTTGGGAGACATCTATAATTATTGGTTCATCATTCCAATAGAGAATGTTATATTCACTTAAATCTCCATGAACCAAATTAGCAATTAAATACATATCTTCGATATATTGAATAACTTTGAGAAAAATTTTTACGGGTTCAGGTAATGGATTCACATCTTTTAAACGGGGGGCAGGAGAACCATTTTTTTCACCAATATATTCCATTAAGACGATATTATTGACACAAAAAATTGGTTCGGGAACGGGAATATTATGACGATGTAATTGTTTTAGATTTTTGAATTCCTTTTTACTCCAAGTATAAATGATTTTATGAGTCGAATTACCTATTTTCTTAAACCGAGGATCTCCAATAATGTAGTTTTTCATCCATTTAGTATTTTGAGGGTCAATTTTGTAAATTTTTACCGCTAAGGGTTTATCTTCTTCTCCAATAGCAAAATATACATTAGCTTCTTTTCCAGCTGAAATAATACCAACAAATTCTTTAATTATACCTTTAACTCGTAATTTATTTATGTTTTCAGTGGTATATTTGTCAAAAACGCCTCCAGTTGCCATGCGTTCTTCTTTTTTTCTTTTCTTCTTAATACGCTGTTTATCTCTTTTTTGTTCCAATCGATCGACTAGTTTATCTTCTACCATAGTATCTCTCTTCATTATTGGTTTAATTTGATTTTTTTTCAAAATGGGATTGATCTTCAGATTCATTTTCCAAAAAATGCCATTTCTTTTTTTGAAACTGATCAAAATTAAGTTGTTTTACTTTTTTACCAGATAATTCAATCAAAATAACCTTATTATGTGTGATATTTTTCACTTGATAATCTTTACCATCAAATAAAATGTGATCCTTTTTATGAACAGGAATTAATCGTAATAAAGTAGACTGGCGATATAATCGTGTCCCTGTTTCATGATCAATACCCATTAATCGCTTGGAATATTTTACTTCAAATGGGTATTTTGTTCGTAATTGATGAATTAAGGTTCGGGCCATGGCATTATTACTAATTTTCAAATCGAATCCATTGATAGTGTTTTCGATTTTGGTGATAAAAAAGGAGAGATTCTTTTGGTGTTCATTTGCTTCGATTAGGTGAATTTCATCTAAAATTTCTTGGAGACGGGGGATATCTCTCGGATGTTGAATCCTTATTTGCAAAATCGCATCAAACCGGCCGCCAGATTTTTGAGCACAGTACGGACATTGTATTTTTCTTAATTGGATTTCTAAAGATAATTCTCCTGTAATGAGTTCATCTGATTTTTGATATTCTATTCGAACGTGAATATCTGAATCTTGATCAAAAGAGATTGATTGAGGAAGAAACAAAATGCAGTGAATAGAGTACTTATCTTCAAGAGAAAAAATCAATGCTTCATGAAGTAAATTGCTCAAAAAATCTATTTCAAGTTCATCGGGAGGAACATACTGCCAATCTAAAAATTTATCATCAATTCTTAAAGAAACAGCAGAACAAATATAACACTTGCGGAGTTGGATTTTCTGGGGTAGATGTACATGGATTTCTTCTTTTCCATAACACGCACGGCATAAAAATCCTGGATAAATTTTTTCTTCATTATTCATGATTTTACCGCACTTTGAACAAAATCGCCGTAGTTTCATTTCTCGTTCTACATATACGTATATCGACATGCTAAAAAATAATTTTCATTGCAATCGGAATACCTTCAATTTCCAAAATCCCACCAGGATGAATAATGTGCAATTCTACCAATTTTGATATCAAATGTTCACCAACTGCTGTGAAATTAGTTGATTTTTGTAAAATAGGTATAATTTGGGAAATAGGTTTGCGATCTCCGTGGAAAAACGCTTCTGTTACTTGAAATTGGAATTTTCCTTCATGTAAGCTAAGCCCAATGCACTCAACATCGCAAGCTCCGATTGTGACTTCATTACCTTTCTGATGTACCTTTATAAATCCCTCGAATTCGGGTGTTTTTATTTGTCGGGTCATGGTATTTCTCTAATTATTCCAGATTTTTTGTAAAATAATTTTAATAGTTTTTTTTCGCACAATCAGTTTTACGAATCATAATTTGAAATATTTCATCCATGAATTATTTCTTATTTGAATAACTCTAATCATAAAACTAAAATGCGAAAAAAAGGGTTGAAATAAGAATTTATAACTTGATAGGGTGTCTGGTTCCGCATGCATGACAAACTAAAAGATGATCACGGCCCTCTTTTACAATAACAGTATCTGGTTTTCCGCATGTCTCACATATCACGTAGGTTTCGCAGTAATTATTGATCAAACGATTAATTGTTCGTAATTTTTGCTTCCCTTTCAAAATTGCCTTATTTCCCTTGATATTTCCTGCCGTACCAACTTCTTGTAAAATATATTTAATAAAGTGGTTTTCATCCCGCTTAATCGAATCTACAATCTCATTAAAATTTACAATAATGGTATTCTTTCCTTCAAATTCAAGTCTTGCCAAGGGGATTTTCCAGCGATCAGTTTCATGAAAACCTTCGGGAATTTTATCTAATGCGCGATCAACTAGCGCCAAATATTCTTTCTCGTCCATTAAAAGAAATAAAGTTCCTTAGCAAAAAAAATTTGGGAATTTTCAGCTAATTTAATAAGCAGAATAATAACCCACATTAGTTTTATAAATCCTAATGTCTTGGCTAAGTTGCTCTAAATACCCTTTTAAAGCGGTCAAATCCAGATGAAAAGCTTCTTGAATAGCTGAAACTGCTACCCCATCTCCTTCATCGTTTTTTTGAATGAATTTTACAATCTCATCCATAATTGTGAGAGAATGAAACGGATCATTTGAAGAAAGATCTTCTATTTCATCCGAAAGATTTTCAATATCATGTGAAATTTCTTCAATCATCTGATTCTCTGTTGAATCCGTACTGGGCAAAGACTCAAATTTTTTAACGTTTTCCTTCATATCTGGAAATTCTTTTGAATCAAAGTTAAATTCGGTAAAAGAAGTCGATTCTACCTTCTCAATTTCTAAACGTGGCTTAAATTTACGGCGATGCAGTACTTTTAAAATATGATGAGTCTCCCAGTTTGGATCTTCAATTTTTCGTGCAAATTCTCCCACCAAGGAAATATTATTTCGGTAAAATCGTGGTTTTCCTACAACTTCCACCAAAATTCCTTTTTGAAGAAAGTTGTAATCCTTAATTTCTATCCCAAAAATCGTTACCCAAATTCTTCCCGTTCCATCATCAATTTGAAAGGAAATTCGTGCATTTTGGGTGAATGACTCATCTAAAAAGGATTCTTCTTGGTTTTCTGGAGCTGGTTCTTTTCGTATTGTTACAACTCCGAAAATTCTACAACGCTTTATTCGCCCGTAACGAGTTGAAACAACTTTTTCTTCTTCAATCCATTGGCCTTGTTGTAAATCTTGAATGAAAACATGTATCGCAGGGGGCGTATAAAAACGACTTCCGTCGGTTGTTGGATTCATTACACTCATTGTTTTAATCACCGGTGAAGAACAACCATAGGTTATTCTCACCACATTATTTAATAGCAATTTCCCTCATTTAAACGCAGATGTTTTTAGACAAATAATTTATCATCATCGTTTCGATTATTATTGTGTTCCCTTTTTTAACTTTCCCTACGTTGTTTTTTGTTTATCTATGATCTCGCGATGCATATTTTCGCAACGTTTTATCCACAATATTTCATAATCTGGGGTAGAAAGGATTCTAGACGCAAGATCACCAATCCAACTAATTTTCGATTCTTCACACCACTGCACACAGATATCATACAATTCCCAATCTAAATCATCAGTATCCCATTCAATTGGGATAGTTTGATACCCTAATTGATACGCTAAAAATGCCCGATGATGTCCATCTGTGAAAAAGACCTTACCATGACGTTTTTTTATAGGAACAGGTTCAAAATAAGAGAAATTCAATTCACCCTTTGTATCAATATATTTACTCTGTACTGCCTTCAGCTTATCCTTATTTAAGAATAATTGACTGGGGATAACTTGGGAAAGTGATATGTACTCAAAAAATTTGGAATCAACCATTAGATAAAATAAAAACAAGATTGTAATTATTTCTTTTTAAGATACATATTTATGGATATTGGAACTGGGAACAAAAATTTCCGCCAAAGTGCTGAAGTTCGCAATAATGAAACAATTCTATTTGAATATTGTAAAAAGATTATCAGATCCAGAATATTTCCACAAATTTATTAAAATTATTGTTTCTCCTTTTTTTAATCATCCCACTATCCGAAAATCTTAATAGCCCCCATATCTTAACATCACATACTATCTTTTTCCATAGCGAGATGGGCTAGATGCCGGTGAATTTCGCACCGTAGGCAATTCTGGTCTAGGCTGCAGGGCTCATAACCCTGAGATCGGGAGGTTCAAATCCCCCTCTCGCTATTAATTCCATAATCTTATTTCAAAAAATTTTTGAAGTGTTGAAGCAGATCAAGAAAATATTTTCTAATTTCAATTTCTATTGATTTTTTTCTCTTTTCAGAGTAGATTTCAAGAATATATGTGTTTTCTTTCCAAAAGACTCTCTTTTTTCAGATTTACTCTAAAAAAATCGTAAAATTGCAAAAAAACTTTGCTATCGATCAAAATTAGTTTAAAAGAAATTAGATGTAATAATGATTGAAAAAATTGTAATGAAGAACTTAAAAAAAGATTAGCTTTTAAGATTGAATTCCATATCATACTTCATCTGCATATGGGGCAGGAGTCAAAAATCCCCATCCATTAAGAATTAAAGGAATAGTTTCCACGATTTCAGCAATCCAAGTCAAACCCCAAACAGGATCTCCACCTATTGTCGCCCAAATTGGGCGAATAAATTGAAATATAATAAATAATAACTGGCCAATGGCAATCAACAGTGAGTTTATTTCCGGCATTCGCTTCCTCTTATATATCAAGAAAAACGAAATAACTGAAATTAAGACCGGAACAACTGAAATTGAAGCATTGATCAGTAATAGTTGTTGATAAGTTTGACAAATCAAAATTGCTGTAATTGAGCTAACGCTGAAAGATGAGGTGATTACCACCTGCCATTTTACCTTTCCTTCCATCCAAATTTCCAGCATTATAATTACATAAGGGATGATTACAAGCATAGGGCTAAAGAAAAAGCGTAATTTGATTAACTCTAACCCGTACGGTGAATGGATCTCAGATAGATCTTTAAATGGCTGCCCATTGGAAAGATAGTAATAAACAAGTAGGTCGTAGATTTTCCCTACAGCATACATTACAAATGTAAGACCCATCAAGAAGGGAAAATCACTGAAATATCGTTTTGTTTGCCGTCTCCAGCGCCGAAACATTATGAAAGCAAGAATAAAAAGTCCTATTACTTTCAAGCCCGTTCCGAGTAAAATTGATGTAAATCCATTATTCATTTTTTTCGCCTGAATTTTTTATATATGTATTAGCTTTTCTAAATTTTGTATCCGAAATGAAATCCTTCCGCCTATAAGTGTTTTCTTCTTATTATTCGGTAATCTGATTGGAAATATTGGTAATCTGATTGGAAATATTGGTTTTTCGAATTTTTTTTGACCCAATTTCCCTTCCTTATCTGATTTCAGCCGGCGCAGAGATACAGTGGAAGCAAATTCTGATCGAATACGGATATATTGGTAATATTAGAATTTGAGGAAAGGTTAAAAAATGCGAAATTTGATGAAGGTTAAAATATGAAAGATATACCCAAATACATTTCCAAATCAAAAAGGACAATTTTCTTAATTAGCGGAAGATTTTCAATCTCATGGATTTGATTGAATTATTTCTTTCATTGATACAAAGCCCATTCTTTTTCATTTCATTAGCTTTTTGGGTAATTTCTTTTGTTCTTATCAAAATTTTGGGGAAAAAACGGGATAATATCACCTTATTCTTTCCATTTCTGATTTTAATTCGATCAAAATGGTTAAACAAAACTTTTCATCGTATAGCAAAAAAAGCTCCGAGGTTTTGGAGAATTTTCTGGAACATAGGAATTGTGGTTTCCTTTCTTTTAATGCTGTATGCACTCTATTTCTTTATCTCAAATTTTATTCAATTATTAATAAATCCCCAACCTGAAAACGCCATTGTTCCTTTGATCCCAGGTGTAACTATCGATTTACCCATATTTACGGCAATGATAGTTCCACTCTTAATTACAATTACAATTCACGAATTTTCTCATGCAATTGCTGCAGAAACAGATGGAGTTAAAGTAAAATCATCAGGTATTATGGGAGGAGGCATTTTCTTCATATTTTTTTATGGTGCATTTGTCGAAGTTGATGAATTTCAATTATATACGAAAAAAGTAAAATCTTCTACACGATTACGAGTTGCAGCTGCAGGAGTTTGGTCAAATATTCTTCTAGCTGGAATTGTCTTTCTACTGTTATTTGTTTATCCTCAAACTATGAATTTAACCTATGAGACTCAAGGATTTCAAATTGTTGAAGTGGTTCCAAATATTGAAGGAGGATTTAATGAAGACAATATTTGGCCAGGAGATATTGTGAGCAGAGTGAACGGAACTACAATAAATAATTACGAAGGTCCAACTTTGACTCAAATACTACTCAATCAGACTACAGAACAAACTGGAATTCAATGTAGTATAGGGGATCATCTTATTTTTGAATGTTATAACACGACATCTCACCAATATTACAATAGAACAGTAATTTTAGGACATAGAGCATTTGTAGGTTTTTCCTATTTAGCAATAAATAACACCGCATTTACCATTACCAGTGTAGATGATTCCATGCAAGGGGGAAATAATTTCGATAAAAACATTCTTGGGAAAAATATTACAGCAATCAATGGAACTAATATTGATTACAGCCAAAATAGCACGCTTTCCAGTTTTCTTTCACAATATGTACCAAATTATGAATTAATTCTCACTGATAGTTGTGGAGAAAACACCTCGATTGATGTAAATTTTGAACCTCGGATTGCCACAGCCTACTCTTTACGTAATATCTTTGTTGGAATCAATTTCACGAAAGTTAATTCCACACATATTCAGATCTCCCGAGTGCTTTCGAACCAAACTGAGGGAGGAGTCAACGAAGGACGAATTAACGAAGGAATCCTTATTACGCATGTTAATGGTATAGCATTGAATTTAACCTCACAAAGTTTTCGTGAATTCGTAGATTCCATTATAAAGCCAAAAGTCGGTGATATTCTGGTAGTTACAGATATTACTGGACAAAATTATACTTTGAACACCGTGGCCATTCCTGTAAATCCAATATATATCGGTTTTAACTCCCAAACATATGGTGTTCCTAAAAATTGGGTTGGACAAATAACAGGTCCAAATTTTCCAATTCATTATTATCAATTTCTTTTCTATACTTGGATGATTTCCTTCAGCTTAGCGCTCTTTAATTTACTTCCTGCGGGAATTTTTGATGGCGGTAGAATGATGAAAGAAGTAATTGCCAAAATAATTGGGGAAAAATACCATCCCAAAACAAAAAAAAAATTGAAGTATGAATTTAACCCAAAACAACCACAGCAGCACTTGTATACCCATAATATTCGAAAAATCCTTTCATGTTGTATATCTCCATCATCTGATTCAAACCAACGTTCAAAAGATAATTCTAAAACAAAGAATCCTTCTTTGGATCAAAGTCAAAAACAACATGATTCCATTGAATCTGCTTCAATCAAAGCAAATTCGGAGTTAAATTTGGATTATATTGCATTAGATACAGCAGAAGATGGATTTCTTGATACCATAGAAATCCGTTCAAAACCTCTGCCTGCTCCAAAAACCATAATTGAAGTCGAAGTCGAATTCGATCTGGATGAAAGAGAAAAACTGAAAAAGCGGGTTTTTCGGATAATTTCATGGATTACCGGAGGAGTAATAATTGCAAGTTTAATTATATCGCTTATAAAATTCAATAATACTTTGTTTTGGTTGTAATATCAAAATTTATGTGCTTTTTTTATTCACCCATATCGCATATGGAATAACTTACCTGAGGAAATTAATGTGGATGAAATTATCAAGTGTACTTATTGCCAAAAACCAGCGGTTTACCATCGAAAGATATCAAATGAATATGTTTGTCCAGATCATTTTGTAAAAACCATCGAACGCAAAATCTTACGCACTGTGAGAAAATATAAAATGTTTTCTCCCATGGATAAACTTGCAGTCGGGGTTTCTGGAGGTAAAGATTCATTAGCAGTTTTATATAATGTAATCCAAATTCAAAGATCCCGCCAATCCTCCACAGAAATACATGCGATTTTAATTGATGAAGGAATCCATGGTTATCGAGAGGAAAGTGTGGAAATCGCAAAGAAATTTTGCAAAAAATGGCAGATTCCCCTACATATTCTAAGATTTCAAGAACATTTCGGATTAAGTTTGGATCAATGTATTCCGAATTTGCAAAACCTTTTAATAAATGCATGCACGGTTTGTGGAACAGTCAGAAGACGCTTACTTAATGATAAAGCAAGAGAAATTGGAGCTAAATATTTGGTAATTGGACATAATTTGGATGATCAAGCAGAAACTTTCTTGCAAAATATAATACGAAATGATTTATCTCGAATTTTTCTCCATCCTCCTTGGGGAAACTTGCAAGTAGAATCGGGAATTTTTATCCCAAGAGTTAAGCCATTAATGGAAATTCCAGAATCAGAAATTACTCTTTATTGCTATTTTAAAAAATTTCCTATTCAAACAACTCCATGTCCTTATGTGGAACCATATTTTATTCTTAGAAAACAAGTGCAAACCTTTCTCAATCATTTGGAACATCAATCAGCCGAGGTTAAATATAATTTGTTACGAATGCATGAAAATATTCTTAAATTAAATAAACCAATTGAAAATTCTTCTAAGGATTTATCTGAATTAAAATCGTATCAGTTAATAAAAGAGAGAGTTAAATCAGAAATTACCCAATTCTGTAGCAATTGCCATGAACCTTCGGGAAATTCTCGAGATTTATGCTATTATTGTTTTCTTAAATCAAAATTAGGTCTAATTTAGAACAAAATTATGTGTTTTTCTACGAAGATGTGCCAGAAGAGGGATAGTCAGAAAACATTTAAGAAAAAAAGAGGAAGATATTTTAGGACGCAAAATTATGGTTTAAAAGGAAAAAAGCAGAGGACAATTTTTTTTAGGTGATGAAGTTACTATTTAATTTATCGTATGAAAAATAAGATTGGTTGATTTAGATGGCGAAGAAAAAGCAGAACATGATTAATATAAAACCGCTTGTTTTTAAAGGTCCGAAATACTTGATTCAAGTATTGGCTCAACAAGTGGAAGATGTAAAAGTTACTAAAGTAATTCAAACCTTTGTCTTAGAAAATGCAAATATAAAAATGATGGTAGGTCGTGATGGCAAAACCATCTATTCAGGTGTTGTTAGATGGATTGGAAACCGAACAGATGGAACCAGGGGAACTGTATTTTGTGTCCAAAAAGGTAGTAAAGATGGAGGAGAATTAAAAGTAATTATTCCTACAGAGGATACTGCTCAAGATATTGGATTAGATCCTGCAAAAGGAATGATTAAAATAAATGCAAAAGAAAGTCTAAAATGTAGCGTGTGTGGAAAAGGAATCAGTATTTTTGATGAAGTTTTGGCTTGTCCCTTATGTAATTCGAAAGCTCATGCAGAACATCTATTAGAATGGATTTCTATGCGACACAGTTGTCCAATATGCAAAAAAGGTTTAGAATTGGATGAAGATAAGAATCCGATTCCGTCAGAATAATTTTTTCTGTTTCTTGCTATCCACATTGCAGGGATCTATTTCATTCGAATTATTGTTATTATATGAGTTTAAATGATCTTATAGGAATAATAAATAGATTTTAATGCCCAATACCATAATTAAACGTGAAACTCATGAATTTAGATGAAACAATTCAGAAGATAATTAAAAAAACAGGTTTGACGCCAGATCAAATTAAAAAAAAAATAGATGAACAAATTAAAGAACTCAGTGGTTTGGTTGATGAAGAAGGTGCGATAGTAATTGTTGCCAAAAATTTAGGCGTTGATTTAAAAGAGAACAAATCAGCCGCAAATTTGGATACAGATCAACCGATTCGTGAGTTAAAACCTAATACTAACGCAACAATAGTGGGCAGAATTGTTAATATTGGAGAAGTTAAAACCTTTAATAAAAAAGACGGCACACAAGGAAGTTTATTACCTTTTATAATAGAAGATGCAACCAGAATGATTCGGTGTGTAGCTTGGGGAGAATTCAATACTCAGATAATTAATGAAAATGGATTTTCAAATGGTGAAATTCTTAGGATAGTTAATGGATTTGTGAAACCTGGTCGAAATCAAAATAGTTTAGAAATACACATAGGTTCCAAGAGTCGGATCCAATTACAACCCGATAATGTAGACGCAAAGATGCTCCCAAAAAAGGGGGATAGCAGCCTTAAAATCACAAAAATCGCAGACTTATCACTTTCCCTACCCTTTGTCAATGTGGAAGGCATAATCTCTGGAATTTTCGGTCCAAAACCTTTTCAACGAAAAGATGGAGGGGAAGGAAAAAGAGCCTCGTTAAGCGTGCGAGATGACACTGATATTGTCTACATCACATTTTGGGGAGATCACTGCGACAAAATCAAGGGTATTCAAGAAAATCAATATGCACAAATAACTTATTTGACTCCTAAACCAAATTATCGTGATAAAACAAAAATTGATTTAACGGCATCTACTCAGACTAAAATAATACCAATTACCCCTAAAGATGGATCTGGTTCAATTGAGATAAAAAAAATTGTCGCTCAGCCAAAATCTATAAAAGAGCTAGCTACTAAAGGAGGTTTTGGGACAATTGAAGGCGTAATTCAAGAAATTGAAGAGAATCGAAAAATCACAACGAGAGACGGCAAGGAAATTGATTTGATGAAAATTGTTGTAGCAGATGAAACAGGTGCAATTAGGGTCAATTTATGGGGGGAAAAAGTAGATCCAACCTTAAAAGTTAATCAAACTTATCGATTTGAAGAAATTTCTGTTAAACTTAGTACTTTTTCTAATCAATATGAAGGAACTTTAACTAGAACTGGAAAAATCATTCCCAGTGAAAAAAAAATTACTACTCAACATACTCTTGCACAAGTTTCTAAATTTTCACCTGCAAAAGAAGCATCAATTGAAGAAATAAGTCAAGCTGAGTTTTACTCCATTAAAGCCACCTTAATTCGAGATATTCGGCGAATTACCATCTATCGAGCATGTTCAAAATGCAATCGTAAAGTAGATAACTGCCAATGTGACTCTCCAGGAGAACCCGTGAATCGAATGATTTTAAACGTGGAATTAGATGATGAAACAGGTTTATTGCGAGCCACTTTGATGGGTGAACGCGCAGAAGCGTTTCTTAATACTAAAACGGATAGGATTAAAGAATTAGAAGATATGGGTGAACTAGAACATTTTTTGAAGCAAAAAAATCTCGAATTGGTCGGACGTGAATTTGAATTCCGTGGAAAGACTCGTTACTCTGATTATTCCAATAATTATGAAATGAGCATTAATTACTTTGAACCGTTAAACTCGAAAGAAGAAATCCAGAGATTATTGGCAGAACTTGAAAACGATGAATAATTTGTTTTAAGGGTTTACAACTCCACCTAGTTTTTTTAAATTCTTATGATTGATGATGGTTAGTGGGATATATAAGGAAAAACTTTTGATAACAATAATAGATGTAAAAAATCCTTCATCCATTAAATGGATAATTGGTGATTGGATTTTTCTTGAGAGAAATAAATTGAGGTTACCTTATCGTGTCCAATGAAAAGGATAAGAATCGAAGATTTGATGAAAATGGTGAAAGTTATATAGAAGATGAAAAATTTTTACAAAAACGTTGTGAAATGGTTGATAAACTCCATCGACAAGACATCCTTCAAAGTGAACCCGTAATTCAAGCAATGCTTCATACTCCCCGTCAATTATTTGTGCCAAATCATCTACACAATGCAGCATATCAAGATTCTCCACTTCCAATCGGGAAACACCAAACTATTTCTGCTCCACATATGCATGCCATGATGTGTGAGTATCTTGAAATTAGTCCAGGTATGAAAGTACTGGAAATCGGTACCGGAAGTGGTTATCATACTGCACTTCTCAGTTACTTGGTTGGAAAAGATGGAATTGTCTTTACTATTGAACGTATCAAGGATTTAGCAGAAATGGCACAAAAAGTCTTCCGAATATTGCATCTACAGAATATTAAAATGAAAATAACAGATGGCACCAAAGGTTGGCCAGAACATGCCCCTTATGACCGAATTCTGGTAACCGCCGCAAGTCCCAACATTCCAGAAATTTTAATCGAACAACTTTCATCTAAAAATGGTTTAATCTGCATTCCTACTGGCTCCCAATATGGAAACCAAGAATTGCTAGTAGGTAAGAAGTTTAAAGGCAACTTTCAAACAATCAAAAAATGCGATGTCCGGTTTGTACCCTTAATCGGTAAATATGGTTTCAAGCCATAAATTACCTTAATGAAAGGTACCAAGTCAAATTTTTTCTCTGAGTATCTTTTTTATCAAAAAAAAATTCATGAAAAATCTTCTTACTCCGGAGTAATAAGATAAAGTTGAAATTGTGCTAAAATTTGTTCCCGAAGAGCATTTCTATCTAAATTTTTTTCTGCTTCTTCAATTTGAGAAATTTTCGCTCGAGTTTCAGGAAATTTAGGATTATATTGACAAGCTACTCCATCTAATAAACTAAGTTCATAAAATTCGAGTTTTTGACTGAGTTTAATTACATCTAATTTATCAAAACCAATTAAAGGCCGAATAACCGGGATTTCATGATTGATTTGATGAACTACATACAAATTATCCAAAGTTTGCGAAGCTTGTTCTCCTAAAATATCTCCATTAACAATAAATTGCGCTTTGGTAATTAGGGCGACATTTTTTGCAATATCCATCATTGTACGTTTACAAATCAAGCATGTTAATCGAGTAGGGCATACTTCTTGAAATATTCTTAATAACGGATCATAATCCAAAAATAGCATGTATAAAACTTGGTGGGTTAATTCTACCAATTTTTGACCAACTGCCAGGATTTTTTTCAAATTAATTTCCTTCTGTTCTCCTCCATTCAAAAAAGAAATGGAAATACAATCCATACCCTGCCGCATCATTAAATATGTTGCGATGGGACTGTCCAATCCTGTAGAAAGGAGAGAAACGAATAAAGGATGTACTTTGAGAGTCTTCTCACGATTGGAACTATCACTACTTCCTTCTCCTTTTTTCACCTCATTTTGAGCGGAAAAGAGATTTTTTAAAGTGGTCAAAGCGGGGGATTCAATTTTCATGGTTTGGGGCAATTTTGATCTAGACAGTATTTTCCACCAATAAAAAGAAGATTAGGCACCCAATGAACTTTCGGAGGGCTTCTATTTTTCTTGTTTTTTTTATTTGATATTTAAACTCTGGGGAATTACCACGTGATAATATTTGGATATTCTCGTAATATTCCCATCATAGTAATCTTCTTGATTAGGTGGGCCGGATCTTTCATGATTAGTAAAACCTTGAAAACCTCAGTCCGGTGAACATTTATTAACCTTAACACCCATCTGACTTTGGACTCAGAATTTAGGTGACATGTTCTCATGCAAAATTTCCGATTCATTCAATTTACTCCACTTCAAGCTACCGATCTTATCAATCCCCTTTGCATTATAGGAATGCCGGGAATTGCAGATATTGGTAAATTCGCTGTTGATCAACTTATCGGCATATTTAAAGCCACGAAATATTGTGAAATTATCTTTAATGATTACCCCGCAGGGGCAATTATTGATAATAGTTTATTATCTACCCCTAAAGCGGAAATTCTCTTCTATAAAGACCCTAAAAAACGTCAAGACTTGATTTTTATCACAGCTGATGCCCAAGCGATGTCTCCCCGGGGAATATACGAAATCTCAGATTACTTAGCCACCATCATTCATAAGCTTAATATTTCTAAAGTGTTATCATTGGGCGCCTATCCCACCAAAAAAGCTAAACCAGATGAAATTAATATATATGTAACATCTACTGATTCCACGGCAATTAAACGCTTATCAGAAACAGGTGAAGCCAAAAAAGTAAGTAAAGGAGTAATTATTGGCGCAAATGGATTAATTCCAACCATCGCTAAGGCCCGATTTGGAATTGAAGGAACCGTGCTACTGGCTGAAACAGATAATGCAGCAGTCATGAATGAAAATTTCACCGATTTGCAAGCATCTGTCCAATTATTGGAAAAAGTAGGCAAATTCTATCATCTCCCCATTGAAAATGCATACAGTGACACTCGTATCAATGAAATTTCAGATGATCTGGAAAATAAGCGAAAAGCACTTGAAGAAGAACTCGATTCATTCCAGCCGAAGGTAAAATTAAGCGAAACAGACAAATCACTCTATATTTAGCGGATTTATTGTGTAAGGTATTAGATTCTTAATTGTTTTTACTTTTTCGCTGCTTTTTTCCTTTATTCATCATTTCTTTCTTTTTTTCGTACCTCTTTTCTCAGCTCGTATTTAGTGTGGGTTATTTTGATTTATCTCAATTATTTTCACAATTATCTTTTTCTATAAAAAGTCCCTATCAAGTAAAGATTATAGGGAATTAATAGTTGACTAAATCATAAGTATTTGTTGACTATGGGATAACAGAACATTAGGTTTGAGATTTTGCCTAATTCAATAAATAATTTGTCCCGAATTCGCTAACAGAAAAAAAGAAAAAAAGATATAATAATTGAGGGTATTTTAAATTTCAAAGATTAGAAGTTTTTCATTCCTTCATCTTAATTCTCCCGACTCAAATCTAAAATATCCTTCCTTATTTTTTGTCGATTTAACCAAGGTGCCAAATTCAAGATATGAAAATCAATAATTATAATAAAAACGACATCAGATTGAAGAATTTATAAGCAGGATGGTAAATTTTTAACAAATTCTTTGAAAAAATCGAGTTCGACAAAAAAAGAATTGCGATATTTCAGAATTAAGTCGGAAATATATAAATGATCTTCAAAAAAACGTTTAAATTATAAAAAATAAAATATCCTCAATTATTATTATAACTCTTCGCCATAAACCTCGTAAAATTTATCCTTAACACTTTCCAGAGTAAAAATCTGGTTCTGTGGCCCAACTGTCGCAATCACATGCCCCGCAATAATCGCACCTACTTTACAAGCTTTCACTAAAGACATATCGTGATATAATCCATACAACAACCCAGCTCGAAATGCATCTCCTGCACCAGTAGTATCGGCTACTTCATGAACGGACATAGCTTTTATTTGCACCTTGCTTTCGCCCCAATAGCACACAGCACCTTTATCCCCTCGAGTTTCAATCACCATTGGATTCAGTGCCCTTAACCCTTCCAGATCTGTTTCAAGAATGTTTTGAAGCTTGCTGATTTCAAATTCGTTTCCGATTATTAGATCGGCGTTTGGAATTAATTCCAGCAGATCAGATTTTGAAAAATAATGAACCATTTGCCCTGGATCAAATATAAAGGGAATTTCCAAATCAATCAATTCCTTTGCCCAAGACACCATCGCTACTGGGTTATCTGGACTCACGGATGCCACTTTAATCTGGTCTTTGGTAACACCCATGTCCACCAATTGAATTTCTGGACACTTTTTCATCGCACCTTCATGAAATATTATTACTTGATTGTGATTTTTATCATTTACAATATAGCATGATGCCGTAAATTCTTCATGATGTACCTTCCCCCAAAATTCTACACCTTTCATCTCTTTAATGTGATCTATATATCCCATTTTCTCAAAATCTTGACCCACACTGGTAATAATCTTTGTTGGAACCTCAATCAATCCCAAATTATAGGAAATATTACCAGCCGTGCCCCCAAAACTAAGCTTTTTCGAATCTGGTAATACTGCAAGGTTAAAAACCTTCTTTTTCTTATCTATACTAACATTATCATTAAAATCACCAGGAAAGTGCATAATATAGTCATAGGCAATGGAGCCAAGCACCAAAACTGATCGATTAGGCATAGTTTATTGAATGTCCCATCCCGAAAAAGGTTCCCGATCTTGTGACAATTTTGACATGATCAGCCTTGAGCTTATGTTTTTTGCAGTGAATAAGTTTCAGAAAATTTATCCCTTATTGTAATCAGCTATTTTTACTGCACATATCAAAATTGTTTCTGAAAAAGAGATGGCGCAGGAGACAGGGATCGAACCTGCGACCTGCCGGTTAACAGCCGACCGCTCTACCGACTAAGCTACTCCTGCATATGGAAAAAGAATATTTCATTTCATTAATTGATAATAAACAAAAAGAAGAACATTGGATAAATTAAAAATTTTTTTGTACGGGCTTTTTTTCAAGAAAGTGAATGCATTGCAATCCGGTTTATAATAATAAATATAGTGATTTCATTGGCTTTGATTTATTCGAAGAATCAAAAGACAAATATCAATTTCATGCTGCCTAATCTCTTTATCCACATAATTATCGGGTGCAACTCTAAAGATGATTAATTTTGAGAGAGTAGCTAAATAAGCAATTAAAAAAAATTCTCCATAAAGAAGTATATCCCATGCAAACTTAAATCTACGAGGTTCCTAAAAAATTAGGCAAGTTGGGAAGGGCAATATATAATTTTTACGGTTTCTTGAAAGAACGCGACATAATTGACGGGGAGAGCCCCATCTTCGAAAAATTTTAAAATTATGACCCATTACAATACTTGTTCAAAACTGATTCTTTTTGCCCACGTAGTGTAGAGGTCAAGCATCTCGGGCCTTCACCCCGATGACCAGGGTTCGAGTCCCTGCGTGGGCACTACTTCTAATCTCTGGGCAAAATATTGATTGAAAGTCAAATCGGAGCAATTTGCTCGTTTTAAAATTTTTTTCTTCTTATTTTATCTTATTCTTCATATTTAGAAGAAACAATAACATTGACACTATTTATGAATTTTTCAGTGATATGATCTGGTCCAATCACGTCTAGGATGGACCGAACTATATTCCGTGCCTCACAAAGGATTGGCACTGCACCATACATCATAGGGAATAAACATACAAATGATACAGGTAAAATGATTTCACTCCCGCTCGCAGGATCCTTGAAGTGAAGTTTACCACATGGATTACTCAAAATTCCATAAAAATTATCTGGATCAGGACCTGAAACACAAAAATAAGAAATTAATCCTCCAATGTTCATTGAATCCGCTTCTTCTATCATTTTCTGAAATCCAACGTTGGCATTAGCACTAAAAGCATCAACAGAGAGCAAACTGACATCATCAGGAGATAAATCACGAGCATCAATCGTTAATCCACTGGAATTAACTAGACCGTACTGAATAAAAATAGGGTTTTGAATAGAATCTAATATATGAGAAATATTTTGATTTAATTCACGTGATTGATAATCTGAAGGAGTATAAGATGTTAAAGGAATCTCTGTCCCCATACAACTTAAATAAATTGCACTTCGGACGTTATTACTAAAGATTTCTAATTCTTCTTCACTAATTTCACCTGTTCCGAAAAAATTATGAATTTCTCGTCGTAAATGATATATACTGGAACCGATATTATCAGCATTTAAAGGCCATTCCATGTTATAATCATGAACAATAGTTAACAATGTTTGGTGAATCCGAACAGTGATCAAACATATTTTTTCAAAAAATGAAAAAGCTATAATTTGATCTCGAATACCTAAATCCGTCCAATTTTCCTCACTAGATGAAAAGGCTGCTGAAGAAACACTAGTTATTGCACTACTATCTAAAATTAAATCGGTACTGCGTCCTGTTTTGGCAATACTTAACCCATTTTCATCAGATAATAGTGCCATGATGGTAGCTTTTGAAGAACGGATAATGGAAGATAAATGTTTCACTAAAGTTTCCCGAACACTCATTTTTCTCAACTTCGAAGTGCGATTTTTGTTATACCTATTTTATTTATTACTAATATCATAATTAAGAATACCGTAAATATTTCGACTTCGATATTTTTTTTTAGGAAATCTGATGATCTTATTTTAGGCATTTATGAATTTTTTTCCAATAAATTGATTAAGACAGTATGAAAAACTGTATCTATTAAAATTTGAATAAGAACTTTAAAAATAAGAATTAAAAAATGGTTTTACAAAAAAAACATGCGGGGAGAGGGCTTCGAACCCTCGCGGCGCTAAGCACTGGATCCTAAGTCCAGCATCGTGGACCAGACTTGATTATCCCCGCGATTTACAAAGGCAAAAGTGTTTATACTAGTCAACGTTTCAAAATATATAAAAATTCCCTCAGTAAAAATGATGACACAAGAACCTCATTTATTCTGCTTATATTTACAACAAGATGATCCTAAAAAAAATACAATAATGCGACTAACAAAGTTTAACTTGGTCAAAATTGGAAAGAGATTGCACCAATTTCCTAAAAAAGCAATAATTTTAGATCCCTTTTCAGATCGAGAAATATCTTCGCTAGATCACGGTCAAATTGCAAAATTTGGAATAATTGTAATTGATTGTTCTTGGGAACAGATAGATACCATTTTTAATAGAAAATTCCCTACAGGAAGAAGGCTTCCTCATCTATTAGCAGCAAATACAGTGAATTATGGTAAATGGGACAGACTTAGTTCTGCTGAAGCTTTAGCTGCAGGGCTATATATTGGAGGATTTCCAAAAAAAGCCCAAGAAATTTTAAATGTATTCAAATGGGGTCCCGCTTTTTGGAATATTAATCAAGATTTTTTCTCCCAAAAAAAAACAAGATATTATAGTTAATTATCTTTCAAAAAGGAGAAAAAAATAGAAAATTAAATTACTACTTACCTTTTGCCCTAATATAATCATCTATTCTAATAAAAATCACAGCCAATTCAGTGGCTAAATTATAGATATGCCATTTCGTATCCATTACTTCCAGTATTCCATGTTCTTGAACATCTACAATTGTCCGAGTAACAGCATCAAATCCATACCATTTATTTTGATCATAGTCCACTTGAGAGCGCAAGGAAGTAAGTATATCGAGGGGATCATTACCTGAATTTTCAATCAATACATTGGGGATAATTTCCAAGGCATTTGCAAAATTTTCGATAGAAATTTGTTGTTTTCCTCCAACCTTTTCTGCATATTTCAGAAGTCGTTTCCGTAATTCAATTTCGATGGAGCCTCCTCCTCCTACATATTTAGGATGTTCGATGAACGTTTTTAATGCATGTAACCCATTTTTTAAAGAACGTTCAGCATCATTGACAACCGTATCGGTGCTTCCTCTCACTAGAATTGTAATTGCCTTTGGATTACGACAATTTTCAATAAATACCATGTTTTCTCCTCCAATCTTCCTTTCAATGACTTTACCTGCATCTCCTAAATCATCTGATGATAAATCTTTAACCCGATTTATTATAGTTGCTCCTGTTGCCTTCGCAAGTTTTTGCATATCGGAATTCTTTACTCGACGAACCGCAAGAATGCCGTGTTGAGCCAAGAAATGCTGGGCTGTTTCATCAATTCCTTTTTGGCAAAAAACAACATTTGCACCAGTTGCTACAATTGAATCTACTAAATTCTTGATAATGTGTTCTTCTTCTTCTAAAAATCGCTGAATTTCATCTGGAGCATTAATCTGAATTTCAGAGGAGAAATCAGTTTTAACAACTTCCAATGCACCATTTAGTAACGCAATTTTAGCATTTTCAATATTTTTGGGTAAAATTGGACTAACCACTTCTTTATCAATTATTATTCCATCAATAAACTGAGTAGAATGTAAACTTCTTCCACTTCTTTTGATAATTTGAATGTTATCCAAATCAATGTATGGATTACTCTCTCTATATTCTGTGATTTTATCAACAGCTTTAATGATGATATCTACAAATAAATCGCGAGAATCCATTAAAGATTTGCTGTTTAAAGCAGTCTGAACTAAAGCTTTCTTTATGATTGATTCTTGCTCTGGAGATACTGCAATAGAAAGATGATCAAGTTCATTTTTTACATACTTTATCGCTTTTAAGAAACCATCATAAATAATCGCCGGTGGTAAATTCATTGAAAGCATTTCTTCGACCTTTTCCATCAAAGCACCGATAAAGAGAACAACAGAACTTGCACCATCACCAACATTTTTATGGATGGTTTTCGCTAAATCTACAATCATTTTTGCAGTAGGATTGTCGATACTAAGCTCTTCTAATATTTTTGCTCCATCATTTGTGATTGTTAAATCTCCCAGAGAATCAACTAACATCTTGTTTAATCCTTTGGGACCGATTGTTGTTCGGATTGTCTCTGCTAAAATTTTAATGACTTCAATATTGGATTTTAATGCATCTTTACCTCTAATTTGTTCGGTATTTTCTTTTAACAGTAAAAATTGTTGTTGGTTATTCATTATTGACCACTCCTTTGATAGGAAGTCTAAGTCATGAAAAATTTTAAATTTAACTTTAATGATTATCGATTTTTTTATGTGTTATTTTCAGTTTTATATTAAATATATGATGTCAATATCATGATGAAAAATAATTTTCTTGTAAATTTTCCAAATAATTTTTGGATTTTCATCCAAATATTTAGTACAATTACCTTAATCTTCCTATTTTTTTTCTTAATCTATGGAATATGGAAATTAAGGCAATTTAGAATCTTCCGTGTTCAAACGACTAAATTAATTTGTCTTCTGATCTTCACAAAAGATTCAGTCTTGATCCTATTTTGCATTATTCTTAACAAAATATTTCCATTGATTTTTCCTCTAATTGATGTGGTTTTTTTGTTGGGTCTGAAAATTTTAGGAAAGATCCAAAAAAAACGTCTTAATTGTTCTTGGTGGGGATATAAACCTAAAAAAAATCTAAGGAATTCCAAAAAAAAATCTCTACCAATTGGAGTTTTAGTTTTCAAAAATCAATATTTTCGAAAGTTTTCATTAAACATTGAAGAGATTAAACGACATATTTTAATTTATGGCCAAACAGGAACTGGAAAAACTAGTTATATTATGTATTTTTTAAAGGTATTTGCAAAGAAATGGTCAGAAATTCCATTCACATTGTTTGAATTTAAGGGGGAATATCATTCATTAGCTAACTATGTACCTGGTCTTAAAATTTTTGAACCAGGACTCAATCTTTCCATAAATATTTTTGATAAAGATATTTTTACAAGGAAAAATTATGCTGAAGTTTTGTTTGACAGCTTAAAATCTTGTCGTATTTTGGAAGTCAATGCAGATTTTTCCCCTCAAATGGAACGAGTTTTAGTCGATGTATTACAAGAAATCTGTCAAATTTCCAAGCCTAAAACATGGGATTTATTTTATTCTCTATTAGATAAAGCAAAAAGTCAATATCAAGAAGAAATACCTCAAATTGCTACCACGATTGTTAGTATCAAAAATCGCTTACGAAGATTTTCTTCTGGACCCTTAAGTGTTGTGTTTAATAATTCATCTTCAAACATTAAAATTTCAGAAATTCTACAGAATAAAGCGATAATTAATTTAGGCAGTATTTTGCAATTAGGGGGTTCAAAACAAGATTTAATATTTTTTGCTAATTTAATATTAAAATGGGTGTGGGAAACAGCCATGACTCGAAATCCCACAGATAACTTAGAACATCTTACTATTTTTGAAGATGTTTCATATATAGCATCCAGTAAGTTGGTAAGTCTTTCAAATGTTTCCCTCTATTTAGAGGATATTGCATTATTACTTAGAGGTAAAGGAGAAGGGCTTGTATCAATATCAACTTCCCTAGATATCAGTAAAAATGTAATCCTAAACGCAGGAACTAAGATGTTCTTTAAATTTAATGAAAAACCAGATGATATCTTACATCATTTAAGTTTTGATAAAGATCAAGTGATTAATATACAAGATCTTCCAACAGGAATGTGTATTGTCAAAACTTTTAGAAATGTCAAACCTTATTTGCTCTATACATATAATGTTGAAAAAGTTAATCGTAAACGAAAAAAAAATTCAAAATTGAGAAATATCAATGAAAAAATTCTACATTTGAAAAATCCAAAACAATCCAGTCAATTCTTTAAAGAATCTGAAAACAATGGATTGAATAATTCTGAATTTCAAAACTCAGAAAAAGATGAATCAAAGAAGTCAATCGATCCAAAAATTCTTTTAAATTTATCTAGAAAAATACATGAAATAGAGAATTTGATATTTCAAGATGATTTCCAGAAAGCTTTTGACTTAATTCTTACAAGTTTTGATTTAATACAACAGGAAATTTCGAATGATAATCGCTTCTCCAAATGGTTTGTTATAGAAAAAAAAGTTAAAAATTTTAGGGCAATTGCAAAGAAAATAAAAGAACAAAATGTTCAAATTGAAGATTGCCTAATTGGATTAAAACTTCTCAAGATTATTAGAAAAAATTTAGATAATAGTGAAATAGACACAATATCTACTAGTTCTAACACCAAATTGGTTTCTTCACCTATAAAAATCACGTGTATCTCTTTAAGTACTTATTTATTTTCTCAAAATCATGAATTAATTAAAAATTTCTATTCATTAGGCCAAAATATCGCTTTACCCATTGTAATATCACTACTAAAAGATCATTCAGATATTTCGGAGGGTCATTTTGGAATGTATGGAGAAAATTTTAAGAAATTTTCGTTTTTCCACAGAATTCGGTTAATTAATAAAGAATTTGAAATCTTCTTTTTGCTTGTTTACCCAAAACAATTAAGGAATAAAGAGATAGAAGAAGAAATTTCTTTTTGTATCAATCAATTTTCAAATAAAATATTTAAACCTGAATGTGATCTGTTATTGGGATTCTTTTTACCTTTTTTGCAGATTTCGAGTTTTTCGAAAAAATTGAAAGGAAAAACCTCAATAATTAAAAAAAATAGCAAAATAATCAAAGAAAGAATAAGAGATCTATATGTTCAAATCCAAAATATCATAAAAAAAGAGAATAACTATATCACTTTGAACAATTCAAAGGAAAATTTAATATCGATCTTAGAAAAAGAAATTGAACCAGCTATTAATGAGTTATTGAAGGAAAACTATCATCGTGAAGATTAAATGCTTTTAAGGATTGAAAAATACTAGTATTTATGCTTATTGGAATTGTAGGAAAACCATCATCAGGAAAAAGTACTTTTCTTAATGCCGCATGTTTAACTGAATATAAAACGGGAAATTACCCATTTACTACAATTAAACCAAATTTAGGTACTTCATTTGTCCGAGTTCCATGTGTCTGTAAGGAATTAAATGTAAATGATAATCCAAAAAACTCCATTTGCAGAAATCACAATCGGTTTATCCCAATAAAATTACTAGATGTGGCAGGATTGGTCCCAGATGCCCATTTAGGAAAAGGAATGGGAAATCAATTTCTATCTGACTTAGCACGTGCAGATGTTCTTATCCATGTCGTTGATATCTCTGGCAGTCTTGATGCAGAAGGTCAAGATATTGATGAAGGCTCTCGAAATCCAATAGATGATATTCAATTTTTAGAGGATGAAATAAATTTTTGGTTTAAAAGCCTGATTGTAAAAAAAGATTGGAATAAATTTATTCGAAAAATTGAACAAGAAAAAATACCATTTGTGGATGTTTTACAAGAACGACTTGCAGGTATTGGAATAAAGAAAGAACATATTCTTAAAACAATAGGTAAAACGGATTTAAATTTTGAAAAAATCTCTCAATGGACCAATGAAGACATATTTGCTTTTGCCAAAAAACTTAGAGAAATTTCAAAACCAATTATCATTGTAGCAAATAAAATTGATAAAACAACTGGCGAAAAAAATTATTTTGATCTGAAAAAGAAGTATCAAGAAGAAATAATTCCTTGTAGTGCTCTTTCAGAATATTGGCTAAGGAAATATGCAGAAGAAAATAAAATTGAATATTTACCAGGGGATCCGCTATTTAAAATTTTAAAACGTAATGATTTCAGTGAATCTGAACTTAAGGTATTGCAAAATATTCAAGAAAAGATCTTAAATAAATTTAAAACAACAGGAATTCAAAATGCCCTAAATTATGCTGTTTTTAACGTGTTACAACAAATTGTGGTCTACCCAGTTTACGATATAAATTCGTATGCCGATAAAGATGGAAATATATTACCAGATGCCCATTTAATTCATAATGAAATGGAATTGAAAACTTTTGTTGAAACGAAAATTCATTCTGATATGGCTAAGAATTTCATTTATGGTTTAGATGCTAAAACCAAAATGCGCCTTGGAGAACATTATAAACTAAAAAATAATGATGTTATAAAAGTAGTAACTGCAGCTAAATCAAAATGAAATAAAAAAACTATTTTTCTTTATCTTTTGATGAAAAAACAACATATACAAGTAGGACAATTATAACTAAGACACTTAATAATTGTAATCTTAAACGAAATTGATCCATATCCCAATCTGCTAGTTTTAAAGGTATTAAGAACATCAATCTTTTTAATTTGTTTAAAAATTAAAAAATTTTGGTACAAAATAATTTTACTGTGATTTACATATGGACCTAGGGGAATTTGAATCCCCGACCTCCTGAGTGCAAGTCAGGCGCTCTACCAACTGAGCTATAGGCCCAAAAAAAATATAATTGCTGATATTTAACTCAAAAAGAAGAAAATACATATTTAGTAATTAAAAAAGAAATGCCCGAAGGCGATTAGCCTTCGGTGCGTGTTGTAGGAGGTGATCCAGCCGCAGGTTCCCCTACGGCTACCTTGTTACGACTTCTCCCTC
>CAYRPF010000014.1:0-39526 GCA_964426185.1 uncultured archaeon
GATGGTGATTGGATATGGGATTCCTACGAACAAGGGCAAGAACATGGCTGGGAAAACGGCTTCAAAGATGGATACTATGATCGGATATATGGTTATGCATATCATGAAATGTACTACAATAATTATTATTACGCTGAATATTTCGGTGCTGAAATTTTCCCCGGTTTTCCACAATCCGAACTTGATGCATTTGATTTGGCACAAGTTTACACTGCGTTTATGAACATGCCCAAGATTTTCAACATGAAGGTTCACATCGACCACATGTATGAAGATACCTTTATCAACGAATGGGATAATCCCTATCAAGATTTATATTATGATGTGATAAATATCACTGTCTCCATGAAGTTGGCAGGAACACCAGCAGATTATGAATCATTTGAAAATTTTACTGTAGCATATTTAGATACAGAGGTTCGCACCTTTTTGAATGAAGCATTCAGCGGAACCGGCTCGATTTTAGCTAATATCACCGCAAAGTTTGATGAAGCGCTTTCCCATCTGCAGAGTGAAATTGCGTCTCCAGATTTCGTTTCACCTCTTGAAAATCGAGGAATTGTTTGGGGAACAGGAACCAACACAACAATTATGCCTGAGGAACTACCAGTTCAAATGGCCATGGATATTTTAAATGCTTTTGGTTTCAATTTCATCCAGACCCAAACCTATGATTATGGGTGGAGTAAAGGCTATGAAGAAGGATATATAGAAGGATATGCAGATTCTGGCATAGCGAACCCATATGATCCCTCTGATGGAACTGAATATGGTTATGGATTAAAAGATGGATGGTATAACGGTTATAACGATGGATATTGGGATCAATACTATGGATATGGAATGTATAGTGGTTATTACTATAATTACAACCAAGATGCTGAACAATACGACACTTATCCCGCTGAATTTCCTTCTGGTTATGGATATATGCCTATCTTCATCCCTAGTGATCTTGATGTAGGTCTTCAAATTGATAAAGCCAAGGATTTGGCAAATGTTGCTTTAGGTCAATCCCACATGATTTTCTTGGGTGGATTTAATGGATTAACTGAGCAATTAGGAGTGAGCTTAATCACCAATGAAAAACAAATTTACGCTTCGGGAAACATTGATGATGCCAAATTCATGTTTGGAAAAATATTGGATTTAGGCGGCATGCTTTTCCTGGATCAGCTTAACTATGAATTTGATGACTTAGGCTTAGGATTCGAAATTGCTAATGATTCTTTAGAAGCATCGGGTGTATTCAACCTGAAATGGGATGATTCTGGAGTTTTGGAGAATCTTCATTATGGCATGCACATCGGAATGAAGGCGGATATTCTCAATTTGATGGGAGTCGATATTGAATTCGATCTTTCCAGTGGAGAACAATCCACATTAAACGCGAATTTCTATCCGGACATTCTTCCGACTCAAAAATACTATCCTCCTTCGGTTACCGGAAATTGGGCGGTAAATGAAGGTGATATATACGACTTTACTACGAGCTTTGATCTGAACATCGAACTCCCCCAAGCTTTCTGGGATGAAATTAACGAAGGGTTATGGCAATCGATGAATGAGTCTTATTATTGGAATAACGACGAAACGAGCCTTCCAATCGGTGAAAAAGCCTCATTAGATGCTGAAAATATCTTTCATACATTCATTACTGAAGTTCCAAATGTAATCAATCTACGATCGAAAATAACAGATATGCTTGGAATTCATGAAGTTCAGCCCCAATGGGAAGAACAATGGGTGGTTGATCATTATGAATGGGTGAACGTAGGTGATGTAGAGCATGAATATGATTTTATAGCTCAATATCTACTTGCAAAAACACCAGGAGAAGCTGAATATCAACCATTAGGACAATTATTCAATGATGTCTATGAAGGATTCTATGATGCAATAGGTGCCTCCTTCCCCCCAACGTATGCAGCTTGGGTGCAAGATAGTTTGGACACCTTGTTGGATGATATGTTAACCAGTTCCCAGATTCCAGATACCAACGTTTCTGTATTTGATATCGTTTCCTACTTTGTGCCAACCACTTTGCAAATTTGGGGTGTTAGCTCAAACGATACTAATGTACCGGAATGGGCAAAATTATTAGGTATTGTAGATGACTTTTTCTTCGAACTAATAGGCAATGGTGTTGCAACTCCCAGTTTATTCTATGTACCTACTGATTTCTCATTCAAAGATGTCTATGATTCATTTATACCATGGGCGGAATTGGAAAGCGGAGGAGAATTTACTGAAGATCTACTCATCGAATTTCTGACCAATATGAGTGTGGATGATTACAGTGTAGATGATAACGAAGTGTTTCTGCGTATGGATATTGATCAGGGTATTAATGATATTTTCTTCCAGACTACTGGTTTGGACGATCCATTACGAGATTTAATCAGCGAGATTTATTCCAACACTGGCGTGCAATTCATCGATCAAACCGTCTTTGGGAAATTGTTATTCAATTGGCGCTATGACGAAAACGGTGTGCTGGAAAACCTCCATCTACAAATCGGTGCTGGAATTGAAACTTATTCCGAAGAATTGAGCTTTTCTATCGAGTTAGACATTTCACAAGGTGAATTCAACGGAAAGAACGGACAATTCATTGGTGAACCTTTGATTCACACCTATGAGCATTGGATGTATCCCGATTTGACTCACACTTTGATTATTCCTGCTGGAGCTGGCAATATAATCCATATTGATTCCGAAACATATGATGTTCACTTCACTTTGGAAGTAACGGCAATTAATGGTGGAACCAGAATTGGTACGCAAATTTGGGGTGATGATCCCAGCACTTCGGATATGTTTATGCCTGGAACTGGAGTTTTCTTTGCTATCGATGTGGAAGATTCAGAAAATATCCAAATGCCTTTAACTTTGACAGTAGATTTACGAGATGAATTACTCGATCTGAATACTACGTTACTAGAAGAATTATTTACTGTCTATAGCTATGATGATACTGCTGATGAATGGGTGGAAGAATCATTCCCAGTTTCATTTGACTTTGATGCAGGCACTGTTTCGATAACTGTAAATCATTTATCGGCGTTTGCAGTTGGAGCCACTCCACTTCCTTCAACGGATGATACAGCTACAGATGACACCGCTACAGATGATGATACTAATCCATTTGATAATATCCCGGGTTATTCAACTGGGATCTTCTTGATTGCTGCGATTGGAACTTTAGCTTTCATCTTGAAGAAGCGAAAACGATAAAAAATGCACAATAGCGCTTGATAACGTTAGTTTTTTACTTTTTTTTATTTTTGTTTAACTTGAACCTTTTTAATTTGTAATGGAAAAGGTGTGATATTTGCGTATTCCTTCTTGAATATCGTATTTCACTTTCATTACCTTCGCATAACTTGGACCTTGGTGTAACCACTCCACTAGTTTTTTGATTGCATCTTCTGGGCCTTCTGCAAAAACCCTAACACTTCCATCAAGTTCATTTTTTACCCAACCGGTTAATGCTAACTGTGTGGCCATTTTTTGGGTTGTTCCTCTAAACCAAACACCTTGAACTCTTCCAAAAACTTGAGCTTTAAGGATTGATATCTTATTTTGCGGCATATATTTTATACCTCAGATAGGGTATGGTTGTTAATATTGATGTTAATCTATAATTTATAAAAGAATTTTCCATCCAGAAGACTGAATTACAGTGTAATGTGATTGAATTCTATTCCGTAAATTTTGAAGATAAAGGCAATGTGGTCTGAAATCATTATCTTGAAGTAAATTTTCGATGACTTGCATCATTGGATAACCCCGTGAGATAATTATATTTTCTAGAGTGTTTAATTTTCGCTTTTCAATATCTAGTAATTTGGATTTTGCTGAATTTGATAGATTTTGATGGTTTATACAGGCTGTTTTTAGAATTTTTTGCGAATTTTCGTGGATAAATTGAGCAATAATTTCGTGATCTAAATCTTTTTTATTCCATAAGCGCTCCAAATCAATTGGTTTAAAGGCCTGTTCATAAGATATCAGTAATTCTTCATTTCCAACATCTTGCAGTATTTGATAAGCAGATTTCCTACCAAAATAGTTTGGATTTATTGTTTCGAGGGATTTAAGCGCTGAATTTTTAACTTCTGGGTTAAAATCCATCAAGAGAGAGAAAAGACACAAAAAAGCATCAAAATGTGGATGTTTTTGAAGCGCTCGAGCTACTGCTATACGAACATTATGATCAGGATCGGCAACAAATTTTTTAATAAAAGGAACTGCTATTTTTGTGGGAAAGGCACCTAACTTTGTAATTATATCCTCCCGCTCATACCATGGTAGATTTGGATTTTGAAGCCGATTTCGGAAAGTTTCAACAAATATTTCGGCAGTTAATGGCGTGATCGTTGAAAGAATGGCTAAAATATCTTCTCGCGGATATTGGTGGGGAAAGAGTTCATGTAATAGGCGGGCACAATGCTGTTGGATTACTTCTTCTGGATGAATCAAGCCTTGGAGAAGAATTGAGTGGAATTCTTTCCTATTTTTTCTGATATGCCGGTAAGCTCGGTAGTAAAAGGAAAAAGAGTGATCAATTAAGAAAAATAAGATATACCAACGTGCTTCTTCCTTTATATTTTCTGGGATATGTTGTGACCAATTTGCTCGAGATATCTTCTGGTATTTTCCACTGGGATGATCCTTCAAAATTTTTAATGTCTTTTTGCGAATTTTTGCTGAAGGGAAATACAATAACTTTAAGAAATCCATGGGATCAAATTTTATTTGTTGAATTTCTGAGATAGAATGTTCATAAATTTGCATACCTAATTTTCGGAAACTGAAAAAATCCTGGAGTGAAATCAATAATATCGCCTAAAATATTAGTTTTAACCCTTAAGAAATTCCAAGAGCATTTCCACTGGCTAAAATGATTATATTATCTCCTGGTTTGCTTTGTGTAATAATGGAAGACTTGATTAGCCGAATAATTTTTGCGATAGAATTTTTAATTTGTTCTGACATCGGAAATACTGCATCTTCCAGTGATTCTCGGCAAATAATGGCTTCCATTTTGATTTCTGGATTATGCTGCGGGAGAATTTCTTCTAAATATGCCTTTTCAAAATTTGCATGGGTATCTGTTCCGATGACTAATCCTAAACCATGTGAAATTGTTCCAGATTTTTCTACTTCTAATTTTGCAAAGGCATCAATGGTTAATATCATTGAGATATTTGATCTATTTGCGGGTAAATTTTCAAGAACATGTTTTACAATCATTCCTGGATGACCTACTCTGGGTTCTGGACCTTTCGGGCGTAGACATACTAAATTTCTGTCTTCAAACTGAATTGTGTTAAGTAAATATTCGTCCATAATTGTTTCTTCGGTAATTTTCATGTTAGAATCTTTTTGTGGGATGTCAAATTGCTCAATAAATGTTTTCAATACCAGTGGTGCAATGGAATCTCCAATTGGTTCTCCTAACATTATAGAATCTATTAATACTCGGTATGTTCGGGCTTTTAACATTGTTTGAGTGATTTCAGAAGCTGTTTGTAAGAGATACCAGTAACCATTTGTTTTTTCACCGATTGAAAGATTATGATATCCATTTTTTAGAATCAGATCAATTTGCTGTGTTGCTTTCAATAATGCGAGTAATTTTTCCAAAACTGAAGATGAAATTTTTGGGACGTAGTTTCTTATCATTTCCTTTAAATGCTCTTCTTGTTGTAAAATCAAGTTTAACCAAAGTATATAGGTATCTTTCTTAAAATTTTCAAAAGGAATAATGAAATAATCCAGCAATTCAGTGATAAAATCTTTAATATCTGCTTCAGTAATAGTTTCTGAGGTTAATGGCTCGATTAATTTACTGATTTGTTTAATTCCATATAAGCGCCATTGCTTTAAATCTTTTAAAGATTGTCTTATTTGGCGTGATGCCCGAAATGCTTGCCAATTTTGACCAAAAAATAGAATAAGTAAGATTAAAATGATGAATAGGCTAGACAAGATATTATAAATTGTTTCGATAACTGTCATGTTCTTACTTAATAGCAATGTATTCTATTCCATAAATATTAATCGCTCTAATAGCAATAATAGTTGTAATGCTCGTATGGGGAATTAAAATGGAATATCCATATACTCATGTAGGATTAGGTGGTAGTTTCGATCATTTACATAAGGGGCATAAATTTCTGCTGAAAACAGCCTTTAAGCTCGGAAAATTTGTGCATATCGCTCTTACCATGGAAAAATTATTGAAAAAAAAACAATATCTTCAATACTTTGAGCCATATTCTGTTCGATTTGAGCATCTTTGTGCCTATATAGAACAAGAACTCAATATTGAACCTGAGAGATATTCTATCATCCCGCTAGAAGATCCTTACGGTCCAGCTATTACTTCATCTGATTTAGAAGTTCATATTAGTAGTTTGGAGACGTATTCTGTTGCCCTCAAAATTAATGAAATCCGGTTGGAAAAGGGTTTAAACCCACTAATTTTGGTGATTATCCCGATATTATATAATTATTTGGGAGAAAAGATCAGTTCTACTCAAATTCGAAAAAAAATTGCAAAATCAATTAAAAAATAAAAAATAATAATAATCTAACGGAGAGAAAAACATGACCTCCAGTACAGAAAAACCAACTTTGAAAAAGGAATATCTACCAATTCTTCAAAAGTTACAAGATATCAATAAACCGATTGAAGCACGTGAATTGAGCCAAGATCTAAACATTGGTTATGAAAAACTGATGTCGGGCGCTATTTATGCTTTGCAGGAACAAGGTTTGGCTAAATTTACGGAACAAGAAGAAATTTTACTCCATCTTACTGATGAAGGAAAAGAATATGTGGTGAAAGGACTACCTGAAAGACAAATGTTTGAATATTTTAAAGCGAAAGGATATAAAGAAATATCACTCGCAGATTTTCAATCAGAAATTGAAAAAGAATTAGGTTTTAGTAAAAAGTTATTCTTTATTGGTTTAAATTTTATGAAAAAGAACAAGTGGGTGGTGAGTTCTAAAGCAACTGGAGCGGAAAAAATCTTTATTTATAACGAGACAGCTCCAGAAACCCCAGTTGAGCAATTACTCAATTATTTTAAGGATCAGTCTCAGATATTTGTTAGTTCTATTCCTTCTACATTGCAAGAATATCTTTCCTTATTATCTAAGCGAAAAATAATCACTCGAGAGCGGATAACCTTACGCATGGTTGAATTAACGGAAGAGGGAAAAAAGATTAAAACAGATCAAATATCGCTGATAGAAGAAGAAATTCAGATGATTACTTCCGAAATGATCAAATCTGGAAAGTGGAAAGAAAAACTCGCTGCTCTTAAATCTTATGATGTGGCAGTTGAAGGACCCCGTATCCAAGTGGGAAAACTTCATCCTATGACAATTATTAAGAATTCAGTCCGAGAAGTTTTTCATTCTATGGGTTTTCAAGAAATCCGTGGACCGATCATTGAACTTGCCTTTTATAATTTTGATTCTCTTTACCAGCCTCAAGATCACCCTGCTCGGGAAATGCACGATACATTTTACCTAAAACAGCCTCAAAAGGGAAAACTTCCCAAGAAAAAATTTGTAGAAAAAATCAAGGCTATTCACGAAAATGGAGGTGATTCTGGATCTACTGGTTGGGGATATGAATGGTCACCTGAGATTGCAAAAAAACTTCTACTGAGAACCCATACTACTGCTACTACACTTCGACATTTGGCAAAAGTAGGATTAGAAAAATCAAAACTACCTGTGAAAGTTTTTTGCATTGATCGGGTATTTCGCAATGAGAAGATAGATCGCACTCACTTAGCAGAACTTCAGCAGATAGATGGAATTATTATTGGAGAAAATGTCACGCTCAGTGATTTAATTGGACAAATCACAGAATTTTATAAACGAATGGGATTCAAAAAGGTAATCACTCGTCCCGGTTTCTTTCCATATACAGAACCATCCATGGAAGTATCCGTTTATAGTGAAGAATTGGGTGCTTGGTTGGAAATGGGTGGATCTGGCATATTTCGTCCAGAAGTGACCTATGCTTGGGGAATAAAGAATCCTATCCGCGTTCTAGCCTGGGGTTTAGGCTTAGAACGGTTGGCTATGTTGAAACTAAAGAGAGACGACATACGAGATCTTTATCAAAGTAATATTTCATGGTTGCGGGAGGTATCTTACTAAAATGCCTACTATTGAATTAAAAATTGATGAACTTTCGGAATTATTAGGTCGAAAAGTTGAATATGAAACATTGCAATATGATTTACAATGGATCTCATTAGATATTGATGATTATGATCCTGAAAATCAGATAATCAAAGTAGAATTCAACCCAAACCGTCCTGATTTTTCAAGCCCGCAAGGAATAATCCGACCCTTAAAGGGTTATTATGGCATTGAAAAAGGGATAATTAAATATACGGTTACAAAAGGGAAAGAATATTTCAAGGTCAGTTCTAAAGTAAAAGCCATCCGTCCCTATGTGGTTTCAGGCTTAGTTAGGTTTAATTCCGCTCTTACAGAGGAACAAGTCATTACTTTGATGAGAATGCAAGAAATTCTTCATTGGGCTGTCGGTAGAGATCGGAAAAAAGTGGCTATAGGAATTCATGATTATGAAATGGTTAAAGGGCCATATATTTATACTTCTGTTAAACCAGATGAAATTAAATTCCGACCCCTTCATTTAGAAGCATATGAATTGACACCCCAAGAAATTTTAGAAGAACATCCCATGGGAATTCAATATGCCCACTTATTAGAAGGGTGTGAAGAATATCCCATGATTTTTGATGCAGAAGGAAAGGTGGTTTCATTTCCTCCGATTATTAATGGAACTTATACTACAGTTACTCCCGATAAAACCAAAATTTTACTGTTAGATTTGACTGGTACCAATGAAAAAGCCGTTAATGTGGCATTAAATATTTTAGCTACCACTTTCGCAGATATGGGAGGTAAGTTGGAGTCGGTAGAAATTATTTATGAAGATGAATCCGAAAAGGAAATATGGACTCCTGATTTAACCCCTCGAATTTGGACCGGACATGTGGATTATATTAATTCTTACATCGGATTAAATCTATCTGCTTCTGAGATGGTAGAATGTCTGCAAAAAGTCCGGCTAGATGCTGAAATTGTGGATTCCAATACACTCAAAGTTTCTATTCCAGCATATCGCAATGATATTATGCATGAAGTAGACTTGGTTGAAGAAGTAGCCATGGGTTATGGATATGAGAATTTGATACCAACAGTTTTTATGGAAGGATTTGGAAAATACCATCCTATCTTAAAATTTGCACAACAAGTTAGAGAAATAATGATTGGTGCCAGTTGTATTGAGATGGTTAATAATATTTTAATTTCAAATGGCGATAATCAAAAACTACGGTTAAATATCAAGAAAAAAGAACAAATACTTCTATTGAATCCCGTTTCAGCAGAGTATAATACAGTTCGACGTTCTCTTCTGACCAGTTTATTAAAAAATATACAATATAATCGTTCTGAAGAAAAACCCTTTCGTATTTTTGAAGTGGGGGATGTTATCATTCCAGATAAGTCTCAAGAAACTTTATCTCGCCGAGAACTGCACTTGGCTTGCATCGTTCATTCGGATTCAAGTGACTTTTCAGAAATTCGGAGTATTTTCGATCATTTCACCCGAACTTATGGAATTTTCGATTCGATTACTATACGACCAGAAGAAAATGAATCCTTTACGCCAGGACGGATCGGTGCAATATATTATAAGAAAAAGAAAATCGGGATGATTGGAGAAATTCACCCTCAAGTTATTCAAAATTTTGAATTAGAATATCCCACTGCTGGTTTTGAAATCAATTTAGATCCTTTTGTGCAGTAAGGTGAAATTTTTTTTATGCATTTTTTTATGATATGGCTAAGTCATAGTAATCGTTTGATTAACCAATACTATTGCATAAACTCAGTGTTAGGGGATATAGCGATAAAGAATTAATTGCTAAGGATATTTAGCTTAATCTTAACATATTTTTTATATAGGTTATTTCATCTTTAATGCCTTTTTCCGCTAAATCTAATAATTGCTTTAATTCTTCTCGGTTGAAAGTTCTTCCTTCGGCGGTGCCTTGGATTTCCACCAAGTTCATTTCTTCATCCATCACTATATTCATATCCACATCAGCTTGACTATCTTCTTCATAAAATAAATCTAATAAAACTTGTTTGTTAACAATTCCTACCGAAATTGCCGCAATTACCTTGAATGCAGGCATATCTTGAATGAATTCCATTTCAATAGCTTTTTGTAAGGCATCATATACGGCTACAAACCCTCCAGTTATAGAAGCACATCGGGTTCCACCATCGGCTTGTATTACATCTGCATCCACTTTTACGGTAATTTCGCCTAAATGTTCAAAATCAAACGCTGCCCGCATCGCTCGACCAATTAATCTCTGAATTTCGTGGCTTCTCCCCGAGATTGTTCGTTTACGATCCCGATTTCTGCGGGTATTTGTTGCTCTTGGCAAGAGATCATATTCAGAAGTGATCCATCCTTTTCCAGAATCTTTCAAAAAACGTGGAACATTCTCTTCTATCGAGGCTGTAACAATTATTTTTGTATCACCCTGTTCGATCAAAACACTACCTTCAGGCCATTTTAGGTAATTTCTGGTAATTTTGAGCGGTCGGATTTCATCCATTTTTCGGCCATCAAGTCTTTGGCTATTTGTTGAATTCATTGTATTATTACTCAAGTTTATCACTCATATTTATCAATAATCTCAATTTACTATTAATGTAAATCACGTGAGTATAAGAGTATTTGGGCATTTTAAGGTGATAATAATTTATGAATACTGATCAAATCATTCTCCATATACAAGAAGATCCCGATGTAAATAAGATTTATAGGATTGATCCTGAATCACAATTTTACTTTCAAGAAATTACTGCAGAAGATTTAGAATTTCTGCGCAAAATCTATCCTAATTTTACAGTTTTTTCTAAAACTCCTATGTGGTGTATAACCGGTATTTCATCCCACATCAGCACTCCATCAAAAGCTTATGCAAAAATAAAAATATATCTAAATAGAGATGGTGAAATGGTATCGAAATTTAAGAATTTCTAAATGAATGAAAAAGATTTAGAAATAATATTATATTACTGTAAGAATTCTCAAAAAAATAAGAATTAGAAATAAATAGTTAAGTTTGCACTAGTTACTTGTTGTGATATTATGCTTTCAACCCATATTGAACAATTATGGGATCAAAATCCCGAATTTCGGCAAAAAATCATTCAATTTCTTTCTTCTTTGGATGTAAGTGATGATTTTTATGCAGGGGAAGAAAATAAGATAGAACAACATCAAAATCAACCTCCATCTTTTGAACTAATTTTAAAGTTGGGGCTTTTATTAGTTCATCCTAATCCGAATATTCGAAATCAGGCTGTAAATTTTTACAATCAAAATTTTCCTTCTTTTGGATTGCAGTTATTTGATCCAGGAAATATAATTGATGAAATGCCACTTACTATCAAGTCCATTATCGTTCAAAAAATGATTCAAAATTATAAAAACGCTGATTCTAATTACCTCAATTTCGCCACTTTCTGGTTAGGTATGTACGGTACAGAAGATTGCTTGCCGTTTTTGATCAAAAATTTGTCTCATCCTTCAATAGGTATTGTAGAACAAGTAATTCGTACTTTAGGAATTTATGGTTCACCTCGTGCGATTCCTTATCTATTGCCCTTAATTCATCGTTTTAATGATTCTCCAGAAATAAAAAAAGCCGTAATTGAAGCTGTTGGAATCCTGGGTGAAGAAGGTATTGGAATTCAAAGTTTAATCCATGAGCTTTATTCAAAGGATAATACCGATTACGATATTTTGGAAGATTATCTAAAATCTTTTGGAGCGAGAATTTTGAAGTATATTTCTTGTGAAATAGAATTCGAAAAGGAAACCGAGCGAAAGAAAAAACTGCAAATATTCTGCAATAAGATTTCCCACATATATGCTATTAAAAATTCACAGCAATACAATATACTTTTATGAGAGCTATAATGTTATATAATTGCAAACTTCTATGATTTCCTTTCCCCCATTTCGCAAATATTACTTTATAGCTTGGATTGTAATATATATCCTTGGACTATGTGCTTGGTTTTGTGAAATTTGTCCAAATTATTTCTTTATAGTGGTTGAAATCTATATATTGGCTTTTTTCGGCTTAAACCTGTATTATTCTCTAAGTTCGCGAAATCATCCCGAGAAGATACATCACCCAGAATTCTTTATTAACGAAATTCTTTTAGCGGCCACCTATTTGGGTTTAGTGATATATCTTCCCTTTATTTTTCCTCGATCTTTGGGAGAAGATTTATGGCGTTTTATTTATTTTAATTTGTGGAATTCTCTTTCTATCCACCAATTATGTTGGGTAATTTATATCAAAGTCGCGCGTCAGAATAACCGTAAGAAGCACCGTATGTTGTTATATTCAGAATGGGTCAATCTTGTAAAGGAAATTCATGCCTCCAAAGATGAGAAGGCACATAATTTTACCCGGAAACTCATGCATTTTGGAATTTCTGCCGGTTTAATCCTAATTTATTATTGCGGGCCGTTATTTATCCAACTCCCTGTCTTTTCTCAATTAGGGATTACTTCAGATTTGTTTGTCAAATATTGGTGGTTTGCTATCTGCTTGCATTTACTTTGGATGTTAAATCTGGCTGATCTCTTCCGGTTGCAAAGTTTCTCTGATTTAGGACGCTTTGCAACTCGATGGTTGGAATCATCTATTAGAAATCACGAGTTTTATACTTTCACTTCGGCACCTTTGATGATTATTTCTTGGTTTCCTTTTTTGTTGGCATCTCAACTAATTTTTATCATCATTGCACTTAATGGTTCTGTAAGTGATGCTTTGGCAAGTATTTTTGGAAAGAAATACGGAAAGGTGCGCGATATTCGAGGAAAAACTAAAATTGGATATATTGCAGGGTTTGTATCCACCTTTATTTTAACTTTTTTGGGAATATTGATATTTCTTCCTTCAATTTCTGTAAATTCATCTATTGGATGGATTTTTATGATTTCATTAATCTGTGGTATAGCATTCTTTATGATAGATCGCTTCACGACGATTGTGTCTGATAATTTTTTAATTCCACTGGTAGTTGGAATTATTCTATGGATCTTTATTATATTGTCATAAAAAAATCACTCAGCGGAAGATTTTTCTATAAATTTTATAAGGTTATTCTCGGTATTATAGGTTAACAAAACTGCGGGGGAGAACATGGAGTTTAGTTTGGAAGAAGAGATTTATTGTGAAATCTTACAAGCTTTCGAGTTAAAACAATTTAATTCTGGCTTTGAAGAGCGAGAAATCATTAAATTGATGCGAATGCTTCAAGATTCGTCTTTAAATCAAGAAATAATTAATATTGTCGTAAAAAATGCAATTATTCTACTCCTGACTTTGTTTTTTAGAAAAAATTCGTTGGAATTATCCGGTTCTTCTGCATCTTCAGAAAATATAGAGAAAAATACTAAAAAATTATTTCTAAATATGCTCAACGGAGAAATAATTACAGTTCATCCATAATTTACAACATTTCCAAAATTTTATTTTTTACTCGTTCTAACTAAATGATAATCGAAAGAAAATAACACCTCTTGAAATTACTATGGCCATTACTTCCCCAGAAATGAATTTTGAAAATTCTGATGGTGAAAATAACCCCCACAACAGAATATCTCTCTATACTATAAAGGATTATCGCGAAATCGGGCAAAAATACGATGTTTTTTTGGCTAATGCTAGTGTAGCCTACCGAAAAGGTAAATCCATCCTTCATGATATAACTCTCTACTTAAAACCGGGGGAAATTTTAGGACTCATTGGAGGAAGTGGCGCTGGAAAAAGCACATGTATGCGTGTGATGACTGGGCAAATTAAACCACCGCAGTTGACTCATGGATTTGCTGTAACCGCAGGTTGTCGGGCGGTTAGAGACAATCTCAAGTTAATTCAAAAAATAGGTTATGTTCCTCAACTAGAATATCTTTCACTTTATGAAGAATTTTCTGCCTTAGATAATTGCTTATTTTTCGGAAGAAATTACTGCATTCCAAAGAAGCAGATTCTTAAGCGCGC
The DNA here is from genome assembly GCA_964426185.1 of uncultured archaeon. Taxonomy (GTDB): domain Archaea; phylum Asgardarchaeota; class Lokiarchaeia; order Sigyniarchaeales; family Promethearchaeaceae; genus Harpocratesius. Next base: position 14,178 of record CAYRPF010000014.1, read on the forward strand.
TCGGGAAATTCTTCAAATTCTTGGATTTGAAAACGAAGAGCTTTTAAAGAAACCCGTCAAATATCTTTCAGGAGGTGAACGAAAAAGGGTCTCAATTGCGGTCGGCTTGATAAATACCCCTCGGGTCTTGTTTCTCGATGAGCCTACTACGGGGCTGGATCCTCACTTAAGAATTGGTGTTTTAAACTTTCTCTTGAAAATCAACAAAGAATTTAATACCACCATGATTATCGTTTCGCATGATTTAGAAATTGCGGATTACTGCACGAAAGTTGCGATACTAAATTATGGAGAGTTGGCAGGTTTCGGTAAACCAAAGGAATTGATAGAATCTTTACCGAGTAAGGGAAAAAATCTTACAGTTCATTTCCAGAACTATAATTTCCGCAAAAATTTAAAACAAGTTCAAAATATTTCTGGAGTAGAGTATGTACTAAATACTGGTCGAAACCAGATCAAAATTTTTTCAGATTCAATAGAAGAATATCCAAACATAATTAAACAATTGGAGCAAATTGGCTTGGAGATTTCACATTTCAGCTTAGATCATTCTGTTTTTTTGGATTATTTTAGAATAAAAGGAAAACACATTACAGGAGTATGATTTTATTTGACTGAAGAGATTTTTTCTGATGCTCGTTCTCGTGCATTAAGAATAACTAACATGGTACGAAAAGAAATTAAGAGCTTGCTATCAGATAAAACTGCGATTTTTATCTTGTTTTTCATTCCTTTTTTGCTCATCACGATTTTAGGGACTTCGCAACCCAATCTAGAAGCGACAAATACGACTATCTGGATAATTGATTATGATAATTCAGAAACTTCTGAGCAGTTTATTGAAACCATGAAATCCTTGAATCTGTCATTGGCAATAGGTCAAAAAATTAGTGTTAGTTTTTTCACTTCTGGTGAACTTGCCCCCATTCAACCTAATTTTGGAGAAAAGGAGACTTATGGATTGGTTTCCGAGGAACTTGCCCAAAAAACATTAACTACTCAATTTCTAGATGCATATATTATATTACCCGAAGGATTTGAAGATAATATCAAAACCAATGGAACAACTCCCATTATTGTTTATTATGATTCTATTGATTTTATGAAAATGCTCGTTTCAGACATGGTTGTTTTAGCTGGTACCAGCGAAATTCAAATGAAAAATATGTTATTTGAGCGTGATATCATCTATTTTCCCGAAACTCGCCCTGAAAACCTGGATCTCAATATATTAGATATGGGTGCCCCAAATTTCGTTCCCTTAATGCTTTTCATCACCATGCAACTTATTTCTTCTCAATCCATTGTGGGTGATATTCCTCTACGACGACTTTTGAACACTTCTCTCAAACGCGGTGAGGTAGTTACTGGAAAATTAATCGCCTATTCCTTCATTGGAATTATCCAAGTTCTCCTTACCATGGCTTTGTTATCCATTTTCAAAGTAACTATGCATTGCTTGTGGTTTGATCTTTTCTTGATTTTATTGCTTAATTCGGTGGCGGGTATTTCTATGGGTATTTTCATTTCAGTTGTTACGAAAAGTCGATTACAAGCATCTCAATTATTTCTTCTGCTCTTTTTCCTAATGTATATCAATGTATATTATGTTCGCAATATATTTTTCCTTACATTCATACCGATTGAACAGACGCGCAAAATTTACGAATTTCTTGCTTACCGTGGAAAGGGATTATCCATAGTTTGGGAACCAATCCTTTTTATGACAATTACTGGGTTGTTCTTTTATGTGGCTTCTATAGTTTATATAAAATATATCAAAAAGGAGTTCATCTAAACATGAAATTTCGCCTATTTACCAAATCAACTTCCAAAAATTCATGGAATCAATGGAAAGATTTTCATCTTATTAATCCCCTGAAGCGGTATGGCGCATTGATTATCAAAGAAATCCGAGTTTTAATTAATGATAAAGGGGCTATGGTGATAACTTACTTCATACCTCTAATTGTGGTGCTTGTTTTAACAATTGGTTCTTCTGGGCAGTTAATAGCTACCTCTGATTCAGGGAGCAGCACCCAAGTCAATGAACTCTTCAAAAACGAAACACCTGTTATTGGCTTAATCGATTATGATAACAGTGAAGGGTTTCTCGATAGGGATCTTTCCTCGGATTTTGTTGCTCAATTTCAAGAGGCCCAAATACGCGGCATGTGCACTTTATTTGAAACCACCAATCAGACAGAATTGGAATATTTAATAGGCGAGGGGGAAATCAGCGCATTTATCATAATACCTAATATGTTTGAATTCAATCTTTCTATTCATCTTCCAGTGATTGTTCCAGTAGTTATCGATTCGATTAATACTGCTAATTTACAAGCAACACAGAAGATTGTAGATTCAATTATCCAAGAATTTAAACAAGATAATGATTTTACTGGCGTTTTCAAAGTTGATAAAGAATTAGTCAATGTTCCTGAAAAAAACCAAATATTTTTCGCCGCAGCCCCATATATTATTCCTCTGGTTATTTTTGGAATTGGATCACTAACCTCAAGTCAGTGCATTGTTTCGGATATTCCGAAAGATCGTATGGTATTAACACCCACAAATAAAGGCGAAATGATGGCAGCAAAAGTTTCAGCCAATATTATTATTCAAATGGGCGTAATTATCATTTTTCTCATAACAAGCGCCTTAGTTGAATTGCAAATCATGACTACTTACATTACTTATTTCATCGTTCTTTTATTAATGGTGATCAATTCTATTTTGGTAGGAGTGGCGATTTCAGCAATTTCTAAAACAGCATTGGCGGCATATCAATATTTTATATTCATTTTTATATTTCAAATAGTAGCTATTCTGTTTATAGAGAATCCATTTATATTAATGACTTTGCCTTTATACAATGGATATCAATTAATTCTACAAATAGTATTACGTGGGCAATCATTTTGGTCAATACGTATGAATATTTTAAGCATGGCTGTAGAATCGTTTGTCATTTATTTAATAGGTTATATTGTATTCCGAATTCAGAAAACAATGTTGTAATTTCTTTTTAGTAAAAAAAAAAATTTCAGGATGAAAAATGTCAGAAATTCAGAAAGAAAATGAAGAAGAAATCATAGAACAAAGTATATTTGGGAGAAATCAATTCCAAGAGTTGATCGAATGGCTTAAAGCTCGTAAAATGTTCCTTATCAACTGTGAGATTACAGGAATGTATAATCAAACCGAACAATTTTTTAAAGGGCGAGGCGTTATACTGAAGCGATATGATGGGCAAGTTTTTCCCAATACTATATATATTTTGTTAAATGAAGGTGATATTGGAAAAGATGATATTTTGATCGGGCGTAGAATTATCGAAATCACCAATCAACAGCCGATTCAACCATTTCAAGCTTTTGCATTTGCCCAATTAGATATTTCAGAATTACCTGAAACAATTACTCCAAATGTATTTGTTCTGGAAAATTCATTCAAAAAAGACTTGCAACATCAAATATTTTTCCGAAATCGAGAATTTGATCACAGCCTTCATTTTCTCACATCTTTGATTAAAAAATATGAAGTAAATGCATTTATTGAAGGTGTTCTAGTTTCCAAAGATAAGCAGATCCCTTGTGTTATTACCGGAACGGTCAAATCTGTTGTTGGAAAAGATATTTATATATCTCTTTGGGATGCATTTGACCCTACTGATCCTCTAAATGATGAAACAAAGGAATGGCTCACTCGGGATTGGATTATTCAAGTCGGCCAGCAAGGTATCAATAAAGTTCATCCCACTTATTTATTATTCGAGACTGGGGAGGAACTTTCACTCACTCGACAAGTGCTAACAACTAAAAATCTTTCCGTTTCATTTTCTGGAAGAAAAATTTTGGATAATGTTTCATTTAATTTGGAGAAAGGTGAAATTTTGGGCATTATCGGCGAATCGGGAGCAGGAAAAAGTACCACTGTTAAAGCAATATTAGGGGAAGTGGAGTATGATGGAGAAATTTCTGTTTTTGGAATTGATGCACATGATACAAAAAGCATCGCTCCCTTTATTGGTTATGTCCCTCAAGATCTCTCCCGAATGTATCAAAACTTCAATTGTTTGGAAAACATTGTAGCATTCGGAAGACAATATGGAGTTCCTGATGAAATGTTGATCCAACGCGGGAAAAAAATCCTAATGGATTTAGGAATCGGGCATGTTGCCAACCAACCCGTATCTTCTCTCTCAGGAGGCCAAAAACGGAGAGCTAGCATAGCAATTGCAATGGTACATAATCCTTATTTAATTTTCTTAGATGAACCGACAAGTGGATTAGATCCTTTGGCGAGATATGAACTTTGGGATTATTTAGATATGATAAATAAGGATTACGGAATATCATTGGTTGTAATTTCCCATTACTTAGATGAAATAGAATATTGTGATAAAGCATGCATCTTTTTACGGGGAATCGGGTTTTATGATTATAATTCTCCCCGTGGATTGAAGAATTCTTTACCTGGAAAGGGACTAGCCTTAGAAATTACCCTTGAAACAGTTAATATTGAAGCGGTTGAAGTACTAAAACAAGTTCACGGGGTTGACTTCGCTATTCAACGAGGAGAACGAATTAGATTGTTGAGCGATGTACCTTCAAAAATTTTGGGTGAACGCGTAATGCATGCATTGAAAACTGCGAAAATTCCATTACACAGCATAACATATAAAGTATCAGTAGATATGGTTGATTATTTCACATATGTGAGTATTATTCACCAGCAAAAAGGGGAAGGAAGTTTAGGACATCGTACAAAAGACGAAGTCTTAGAAATTACCAAACAAAATCGTTACAATACCGAAGCGGGAATTGTGCATCTATCGAAAGGGCAATCCTTGGTTGTAGATGTAGATATGGATAAAATCCAAGTGCCTTTGGAAAATGTGGATGAAATCCGCGAGTCTCTGAAAGAAAAGAAAGCAAAGAAATCGCCAAAAAATCACCAATCTGATGAAAATTTAGAAAAAGAATCGGAGGGATAGAATTGTTGCTGAAATTTCGAAAAAGAATTAGAATTGCTTTAATTTTTAGTGTCCTTCTTATTCCCACCTTTGTGCTTTTTAATGTTCTTCCAAATCAAAACGAATCGTCAGAAACGAATCCAAATTTCAATCGAAATTCATTCTCCAAATTTAAAACTTCTGCAACGCCAAATAGAGTGTATGTGGATCCAAGAATCGAAGAATTAATGCATGATTCATCAACTTATAGTGATAGGCTTGATGTTCTTTTGTTTTTTAACTATAAAATTCATGATTATTCAGATCTCTCTCGATTGGGAACTATAAAAAATAAATATTCTTTGATTAATGGATGTAAATTCGAAACGTCCCTTCAATATATAAACAATTTATGCTCACTTCCACATATTCAATCAATTTGGTGGGATACTCCAATTGTTCTTCCTAAATCTGAAAAAGAAGCTGATAAAATTCCACAAAATATCCGAGAACCCCTTCTTTATTCTAATGAAAATTCATTTGTAAATTTTACAGAGGAAATTCATGCCCAACAATTATGGAAAGAGGATATCACCGGAAAAGGGATAGTTATTGCAATTTTAGATTCAGGAGTGGATATCTCCGGATCTGGTGGCGGAGATTTAGATGATTTAGATGACAATTCGTCGACTTCAGATCCCAAGTTTTTAGGAGGAGTTTCCATGGTTCCTGATGAGCCTTTATACTATACAGATTTGACTGGAAGAGGTACATTTCATGCAGGAATTGCTTGTGGAACGGGCAGAATCAACTCAAATTATATAGGAGTGGCACCTGGAGCCAATTACTTAAATGTTAAGATTTTTGATTCTTTAGGCATTACATACTGGTCTTTTATGATATCTGGAATAGAATGGTCGATTGAGCATGGCGCGGATGTCATACTATTTGTATCAACCATTCCAGGATTTTATTTGGATCCTGTATCTCAAATGGTAAATGCTGCAGTTGATCGAGGTGTTATTGTAGTTGCGCCTGTTGGAGACGATGGGCCATCTTATATGAGCATCAATACACCTGCTCAAGCAAATCATGCACTCTCTGTTGGTGCTTATGATTCTACCACTCAAACTGTGTGGAGCCACTCCAGTCGTGGACCTTCCTACGATTTTCATGTGGGACCGGATATCATCGCCCCTGGAGTAAATCTTATTGGTCCTCGTGCTCGATATTTAACTAACGAAAGTGTAAATTTAGCCATAAATTTCATCAGTCAATTATCACCTGAGATGTCTCTTGCACTTTCTTCTCAAATGAATGGCTTACAACAAGAGCTTTTTATGATTTCCGACTCGATTCCAAAATCGCAATTTGGAAATCCCCTTTCTCCCGAATCAAATTATACACGTGCTTCAGGAACGGGTGCTGCCGCTGCAGTCTGTGCTGGAGGGATTGCGTTATTACTTGAAGCTTTTCCATTGGCTACTCCGGTAATGATTCAGCAAGCACTTCAACGTGGAGCTCACACTATTTCTCAATCATCTGATATTAATATAGAAGGCAGTGGTTTAATCGATCTATGGGCTTCATTTCAATGGATGAGAGATATATTCGGAGAACAAACCCAAAAATTAAAGAGTTCCTCCGTTCCTCTTTTTTATTCAGGAATTGTAACTAATAAAGATCTTAATAATGTATCTCAATATAGCATTGATTTAAACTATTCTAACTTAGAAAATTATGATTCTGCGGTGATGGTGAGTTCTCAATTAATGAGCACAGCATTATTGGTTAGTGACCTTAACGAAAGTGATCCTTTAGATGTTCAGAACTTGGCATTCCACTTTCCCCTTAATCAATTTGGAATTACTTATGAAATAAGTTCAAATTCCGATTCTCGTGAATTTCATTGGTTTTCCGAGTTTAATGTAGTGAAAGAATTGCATGAAATGGTGAATTCAATTGTATATCCTGATGGATACCGGCGTTATGTTAGTGTGCTTGAATATGATGGGCTTTATGTGGCTTGTGAAATCGAATCGTGGGCTTATTTAGGAGAATTTAGTGATGAGATCTCCACATTCAATTTTACCAGTCCATTAACCCACGAGTCTTATTATACTTCTCTTAATTTTACTACACTTTCTTTGAATCATCGCTTGAATGCCTATAAAATATCTTTTCATTTTATTAATGATCGGTCTGATCACCAGAATTTAGACAATATTTCGCTGATATCTTTCATGAAGGCTGATTTGTTTGCTAATGAAACAGGTATTTTAGGCTCTTTCAACTATAAAAAAGATGGAGGGATAAATTTTGGAGATGGTGGAGATAATGGAGATATATCTGATTTTATCCAAGATGATGCTGTGCAGTTTGATCCATCAACGCAGATGATTTGGGTGGAAGATCTCGATAATTCATCTCTTGATACTGGAGATCCCAATTATAATGCCATGGGTTTTACTTCTTATTCTCACAATCTTTCTGCTTTTTCACTTGGAGATAGTTTTAACCTTTTGGTAAATATCTCCCAGCATCCTTTTTCGCCTACCACATGGAATTTTTCTCTCTCGGAATCTGCCAATTATTCTTCCTTCAATAGTTCAAACTCTCATTGCGATCCGAGTTTTGCCCAGCAATATTTTCTTGACAATTTAACTTATGGAGGTACATTGGAATTTAATGGTGCTTTATCTGTTTCTGAAGCTTCCACATTGCAAGAATGTCGCAATAAAGTGCGTCAGAATGCATTTTTGCTTCAATCAAATACCACCAAATACAATATTACAGATCTTCTAATACTTTCCTCAAATTTTGCCCGAATCCATGAACCAGATGTTCCTTATAAATCTCAAGTTAAAATTCTTAATATGGGAACCAAGACTCCTCCCAACACTCAATTAGTTTTTTATGCCAATCGAACACTAAGTTCTGGGGAAGTAGAAATGTTTTCGCGAATCTTTTCTGTTCCAAATTTAAAACCTTTTCAACTGAAAGCTTATACGGCATCTTGGATTCCACTTGCTCCTGGGATATATCAAATAGGATGGATCATTGGAGATCTTGATGAATTTATTTCCAATCCATCGATTACCGATTTAGAATATTTATTACAACAAAATCCTGAAATAACTGAATATCGTCAAATAACCGATAATATGGATGTAAATTATCTTTCGAATCTATTATTTAGAAATATCTTTGTTATAGATTCATCTATATTGGAATCTCGAAAAATCGACACTTTCATGGTTTCTCCATACAAACTTGATTGTGCACCCATGAATGTCTTTACTCCTTTGGATTATGGTATTTATAATCTCTCCATTCTCGCTTTTCGAGATATTAATAACGTAGAAGTGTCTACTGATGGCTTAGGCTCAAAAGTGCTCCAATTTCTTCATTTTTCTCCAAATCAAACTTCTTCATCCTTAACTTCAACAAGTCGGATTTTGGATCTTCACCCTTATTCTTCTATTTCATTGCTTTTATTTGGCAACCCCTTCATTCCCCCTGGGGAACTTCAATTTAATATAACTTTTCGGCTTTTAAGCCAGAGAATTCCATTCTATTCAATTCCAGTGGTTATTCATTTGGTTTCTACTCGAGGTAGGGTCTGGTTTGATGCAACTCATTTGAATTTCTTTCCTTCCGAAAAGATTACAAGTTTAGAATCTTTAACCAGTTATGGTACTATAAACACTTCAAATTTCAGCGCTGTGGAATCTTTTGGTTCCTTTAATGATCTATTATCAGATGATTTTGATTTATCTTCATTCATAGATTTAACTGAACGTTTGGATACCACTTGGGGTAATTTTCATGATTTACGTTCCCTTTGGGCGAATCCAAGTACACTTTATGGGAAAGGCGCATTAGTTTCAACCATTCTTCCATTTTTAGAATTAAATATTTCTTCCTTCTTTGATTTCTCGCAGTATTCTCTTAGTAACCCAGATGGAGTGGATTCTAACAATTCGAACCATTCTAACAATAATACCAATGATTCTTCGGATTATTTTTTTGATACTCAAGATCTTTTTCCCGAAACTAGTTTTTTAGGTAATTCTATTGGTAATTATAAATTTGAAAACGAAATTCTTTCCACTTCAACCATTAATCATGATCTATTACAATTTTTTGATGTTTTAGTTCTAAATGATCCAGAACAGGCCTTTACTCAAGAAGAAATGGACGATATCTATGAATGGGTCCAAGCTGGTGGAACTTTATTCGTTTGGAGTGAAGATTTTCAACACACCAATCTCCCCTCGCTGAATCAATTATTGGATGAATTTGGGCTTAAATTTGCAAATAATACCTTTTATCCTTATGCTTCCTACAGTAAATTGGAAAACAACGATGGACTATGCCATTTAGAATTTTCTGCTAAAGACAAATCCACTTCTTTATTTCAATCAGCCCAAATTTCATCCCATTCCATTGCATTAAAGGATCCTTTGGAGGTTTTTGCTTCAAAACCTTCAGCTCAAATCCTAGGTTATAAAACAATGTTTGACGGAGAACATGGTTTAATTGGATTAGCTAATTATGGCCATGGAAAAGTCCTTGCCATAGGAGATAACGATATTTTCAAACCTTCTTATTTACAAAGGGATGATAACTTACAATTTACGAGGCAAATTCTTCAATGGGGGCTCTCAAATTACTATCAAATGGGTATAGAGATAAGTTCCTCAATAATACCAGTATCTTCTCAAGCTTATATAGATATTTCATTCTCAAACTATGATCAATTGCAAAATTCACAATTATTTTCTTCAGGTTTTCTTTTTACAAGCGTTTACTTTAATGATAAGGGAGATTTAGTTAATGCCAGCTTGTATAATATCAAAACACCTCTTCTTCCACTATTTTCCACCGAACCGGGTCATTATGCTACCTATTTTGATACCAAATGGGTGGATGATCTTGGAACATATTATATTTTGATAATTATCGATCATCCTGCAGGAGCTAGTGAACTAACGTATTTACCTTTAAGTGTAGTTTTAGGCCCCGTGAATCCCCATATTATTCAATATCGAATTCCTCATCCTCCGTATCCTCATTTTATTGATATAATTGGGGTTTTCGGGATTGTGGTGTTATTATCTGGGTTATATTTTTATAATCAACAGAAAAACAAAACGCGCCTCCAAATTATTCCCCTTCAAGGGGATTATTTGAATCTGGCAAAAACCCGTCTTTATGAAGGTGAAACTCTATTTAAATTAATGTTACAAGGGATAAATAAGACTGATGTAGAAGAAATTGAACGAATTCGTTTTCTACTATCTAATCAAAGACGGGTGATTAAATTTTTCAAAGATCTTAACCAATTTGGTGAAACTATAGGAGAACATTATTAAAAAACTGAGGATGCATATGAGTTCATATCAATATAGAAGGCGGATAATTGTTCGAAAGAGAATATTAGATGCATTTATCTTAACTTTATCATTAGGAAGTATTATTGGGGCTCTGGGGATGATTTTTTATTGTGCGTATCAACTAAAAATTACCAGTGTAAAGCCTTACATTATGTTCTTCATAATAATTGGATTAGGATTATTTGGCATTCGCATTTTTCAAAAAGAAGCGGAAATATAACTTAATATTATGAATCATAAGGATAGTAAGGATAGCAAGAATAGCAAGGATATTAAAAGAGTTATGATATTTTAAATATATTCTTCAATTAGGGAGTATTATGGAAAAAAAAAAGATTTGTGAAGTCTGCGGGGCAAAAGTTTCTAAAGATGATATCTATTGTGCTTATTGCGGAGCTAATTTAAAAATACAAAAGAGAAAATGGGATCAACCCGTTTATCCAGAAATTAGCCAAACCTTGAATATAACTGGAAATGAAATTCAGCAATATCAAGAAATCTCACAAAATTTAGATTTACTTCAAAATATTGAATCTTCCTACAATGAGCATAATAAATATTGCCAAATTCTAAAAGCCCAACTTACTAAAGCACGAAATTTATATCAAGATTCAATTCAAATGACAAAAAAAGAATATGAAGATGTAGAAAAGTTAAAAAATTTAAGTTTAAAATCGATAATTGCAGGTTTAAAAGGAAATCGTGAAGAACAAATCAAAAAAGAGGAATTAGAATATTTCCATGCTTTGAATCGGGAACAAGCTGCCAAAAAAGATTTAGAATCGCTGGAAAATCGACTTAAAATTGCTCAAAGTGAATTAGAAAATCTTAAACAATTGGTAGAAAAGAAAAAAACCCTGGAACAAAAACTACAAGTATTAATTGATGATATTTGTGCAGGAGTTAAAGATCCAATTGAAGATGAACTGGAATTAAAACTTTCTAAATTGGAAAAAAGGAAATTTCCCTTGGAACAAGAGCGTAATCGTTATAAAAACGCACTCAGTCACTTAAATAATGCTCATTTTCATTATTCATCCGCTTTGAATGAATTAAATAGTGCTATGAGTGCCAGTACCTGGGATACTTTTTTTGGAGGAGGGTTATTTGCTGATGCTATAAAACATTCTCGTATTGCAGATGCTCGAGATGCAAGCATTAGAGGGCGACGGGCTCTGCAGTTAGCTTATGAAATTGTCCCGAATTTACCACGTATCCTTGCGGCCAGAATTGAAGAAATAAACAAATTTTGGGATGTATTTTTCGATAATATTTTCAGTGATTTGAATGCCCGTGAAAAAATTCAGCGTTCAATATATTCAACGCAAGAATCTTTAGAAGGTATAAATCGAGCAAATTCATGGCTTAAAGTTCAAATTCAGAAGATAGATTCTGAGTTTAGGAATTTGCAGAGTGAAATTTCTCAAACTCGGCAAGATTTAACCAAGAGAAGAAGAAGTTTAATCGATATAGCTCTTCAATCAAAAAATTCTTGAAAAATCTTAATAAAATAATTAGGGTTTTTTCTTAATAACAATTAAAAATTGGGATTAATACCATAAAACTATCACTTATTTTTTATTTATACAAAAAATGAATTAGGACCGAACCCGATGATTTTCGCACTACTCGACACACCCTTGAATTATGCTGGTTTCTCCTTAATTGTATGGACTGGACTTTTTCTTGGAATTCTTCACTCTATTATCCCTTGTAACGATAAAGTGGTGTTTTGCTTTTATGCATTTGGAGTAGCGCGTGATTGGAAGCAAGCTTTTCGTATCATTAATTATTACGGAGCGGGTTTGTTTCTGATGAATTTCATTATTGGTGGGGTTATTTCATATTTTGGGGCAATTTTTGGTTCTTTGGTAAATATTGAAAACTATCGGTTCCTTTGGAATGCAATTTCATCCAGTGTTCTGATTATAAGCGGAACTATTATGCTTATTCAATTAAGAAAGAAGACATACTGGCCACACAGCGATCAATTTCAAGAATTAACAGAAAGTTTGCCTACCCTGCGAACTCGAAAGCGGACTGCCTTTTTACTAGGGCTTTTGGCAGGTATTCCTCCTTGTATTTTTGAAACCGCAGTATACCTTCAAGCAATCTCCATTTCTGTAGGTTATGGTTGGGGAAATGGGACATGGTTGGTTTTCTTTTTTGGAATTGGAACTTGGTTGGGGTTATATCCTCTTGCTTTAGTGGGAACGGCAAGTGGAAGAATATCTAAAGCATTACAAGGATCAACTCTGCAAAAAATTCAATTAAAGTTAAAAAAAGCCAATAAAGGAGTTTCTTATGCTTTAAAGGATGAAGATGAAAAAACGTTAGATTTAGAATTGGGTGAATCTAAAGCTAAAGCTTTGAGTAAACTCTCTACTTCATCTAAAATTGAATATTTCAGTGCAGTAATCATGATCTTTTTCGGGCTCCTCTTTCTACTGCTTGCGATATTCAATGTGGAGATTATTCCCCCTGAAAATATACCCACCAATGTTCCCTGGCCATTTCCAAATTAGAAAAATAAGGGTAACGAATCTTTTTTAGTGATATTTGCTAATCAATTACTAGAATAATCAAAATTTTCAACGATCATTATGGGCATAAGAGAAATAGAAGACCGAAACCGAATGCGGGAACTCATGCGCAAAAAAGCTGCAGAACTAAGAATGCAGCGCTTGGAATCAAAAACTGCAATAACTAAGATGACCAAAGAGAAGTTGGCGGAAATTGCCAAGAAACACGGGGTACTAATTGCTTTAGATCCAGATATGCAAGAAGCAGTGGAAGAAATTCGTAAGAAATTCAATATTCCTAAAGAACGAATTATAAAAGAGCAAATTAACGAAGAATCTGTCTTGATTCGGGGAAAGAGAATATCTCATGATAAATTAGGGATGTTAGCCTATCAACGAGTAATGTTGGAAAAGCAAGAAACTGGCGGATTGCTCACTATCCCGGATGTTTTTGACCGTGTAAATACAGGTGTGCTACAAGGAAAAATTAACTTAGAAGATGTGGAAAAGGCGGTAAAACTTCTTAAGAGAAATAATGTTATCCCAGAACTTCGGCGGTTGGAAAACGGTGTGTTAATTGCTTCTTTCTTTCCTATTCAGTACACTCAAGATCAAGCTGCAATTCTAAATTTAGTGAAGAAAGATGGAGTTATTACCACTGGTGAAGTTTGTAAAGAGTTGAATTGGTCCATCGAACGTGCGGAACGAGCTCTTCAAAATTTAGTAGATACTCGTGTAGCAAGAATTGTAGAAACATTTCGCACTGGTAAGCGCTATTTCTTCCCCAGTTTAAAATTACAAAAATAACCTCAATATTGAAAATAAGAAAAGCTAAAATTTCTTAAATTAAATTAACTTGAATTTGATACCAAATTGGTTATTTTCCAGTTCAATCATGGTGGCTTTGTTCATTTTTTCCAATTTTCGAAAGATAACTTTCAGATCTTCAACTGGTAGTAAAGCAAACTCTTGTTTGGATTTACGAATGTCTGGAATCATAATAACATCGAATATTGCATTATCATAGGCCCATTGCTCAACTACTGCTGTCCATTCTTCCAGCGATTTCCAATAAATCCTTAATTGATCTTTTTTCTTTTTATTTCCTATCCATTTTGCCAAATCTTTTTCTACCAAAGCTTCACACAGTTCTAAAACAGACTTTTTACGGTTAATAAATTTGTTAAAAGGTTTTTCGGTTAAAAGGCGCTTAGGAAATATGATGTGAAGTGTTCCTACCCTGGCGTAATCTAAGAGAACTTGACTCCATTCTTCCCGCCATGATTCAAAATCTCGTTTGGCTTTTTTGGGATGGGGCATGGCATACATGAATTCATACTGTGTTTCTTCAATCCAATTATGTAATTCAACCAATTTTTCATAATGTGTCTTTACTTGAACAGCTTTCTCCTTTGCCATTTCTTGCTTGATTGATTCTAATTCGGAGCGTATTGCTGCTTCATCATCTGATTCTCTTAGAACAATTTCACCCTTGGTGGCTGATTTTATATGTGATGCCAGTTTTTCTTCTAAGTCTGCCAGCGGGATATCTTGATCAACTACTCTTGCCTCCTTTTTTTGTTCGATCTGGACTAATTCTGCTTCGAGTTCTTTTAATTTTTGGAGTTTTGCCTTTCGAACTTTATCTTTTTCTAATTCGGACAATGATGATTCTGATATTTCCTTTTCTGAAACTAGCTGTGAATGTTCTTTTTCTTTGATTTGTTCCTTCTTTTTTCTAACTTGTTCTGCGATCGAACTCACCCTCCATATTCATCGCGCCATTCTTCAAAACGACGAATTTCTTTTTCAGAAACAACTGGTTTGACGAATTTCATAACATTGAGAAAATCTTCCTGCCGAATGGGTCTGACGTTTAAAGTATCGTCTCCTTCCGTTAATCTTCCAGATACATCCAATTCACGCACCGGAAGCATAACTACTTCTCGGCATATTGTTGCGATATCTGAACCGGAATATCCTTCACTAGCTTCGGCTAAGGTTCTAAAATCTACCGATTCATCTTTTTCAACACCTTTGGTGCAGAGTTCGAAGATTTTTTCTCTACCTTCGAGAGAGGGTAATCCCACGTAAATTTTCTTTTCAAATCGGCGAAGCACTGCGCTGTCGATTTGCCATGGAAGATTGGTGGCTGCCATTACCGTGACCAATTTATCTCCATTGCTTTTAATTCCTTGCATTTCTTGTAGAAATTGCGTTTTTAATCGGCGTTCTCCACCGCCTTCATTTCCAGTTCCACGTTTTCCCGCGATACTATCAATTTCATCCATGAAGATCAAGGAAGGAGCGTCTAAACGGGCAACTTTAAATAGGGTCTTAAGCAATTTTTCAGATTCCCCTAACCATTTACTAACCAGACTGGCTGAATCTGCTGCAAAAAATTGTACTCCGCATTCATTTGCTGCTGCTTTTGCCAATAACGTCTTTCCACAACCAGGTGGTCCAAATAATAGTATTCCCCTCCATGGTTTTCGCGCACCTTTAAATAATTCTGGATGAGCCATGGGTAAAACTACCGCTTCTCGAATTGCTTGCTTTGGAAGTTCCATTCCAGCAACATCATCCCATGTTTCTTTTGGACGTTCCGTAATAATTGTTCCTTCAATTGTTTTACGTAGTTCTTTTTCTTCGTCAGATATTTCTTCTTCTTCTTCATCTTCTTGATGCTCCGTTTTTGTTCTTCTTTTTGAACTTGGTCCTTTTGCACCAGATGGTACTTTAACCTTCTTTTCTTTCATGTTTGTGAGAAGTTCCGCTCGTTTAAAGTATTGCTTTGCTTTATCTATTGCAAGTGCTTTTAATTTGGAATTTTTACAAAATTTTGCAAAGTCATAAAGAGTCTCAGATGCAGATAGATATTTATCCGCTGCAGCATCATATTGCTTATTTTTATCCAATTCGATTGCTTCGTTTGCCATTTTGATTGCTGCATTAAATATGGTATTGTCGTTAGTCATAATTCTCACTTTTTTCGTTGTCGGAGCTGGCTGATCTAAAGAAGTATTTTCGTTCCTATACATATAGTAATTTGATTGGCTTAAAAATTATTTTTACCACCAATTGCTATCAGCTGTATAAGAAATAATTTATCGTAACTTAAAAGGAAAGAAAAAATTTTTTCGCTTTATGGTTTTAAATTCGATTCAATTTCATGAATAATAGCAGGCCACATCAATAACCATAGACAAATTGCCAACAAGTAATTCCATTCTAATATAGCAGACACATCTTTTTGAAAGATCAATTTATTAATTAGAAAAGATCCTAAACACAACGCTCCCGAAACGCGGAAATATAATTTAAATAGGCGCACCAGATTAAATGTCTTAATTTTTAAAGAGAATTTATACCGAATCTGTGAGTTTACTCCGATTATGATTTCAAAACTGAGATTTGCAGCACGATAATATCCCAAAAATGCAATTAACGCCATAATATAGTGGATTGTGCCCAAATCTAAAGGAAAAATACCAACAGTACTGAATCCGATTGCAGCAAAAATACCAATCCGTTTAAATTGCCTGGCTTTAACTGAATTGAACTTTTGGAATTTGGCGGCTAAATATAGCAGATAAGGAATGTGTGCCAGCCCGTTGATTATTACACCAATACGCCAGAATATGCTGCCTAATGGGTTTAATTGGGGACTTCCTTGATCGCTAATTGTATTCGAAAGAAAAGAAAATGGTACTGGATATAAAATTTGAGCCACGATGGAGACAACAACCAAAGCACTAAAGACCAGCCATATATATGTCTGTACTCGGAAAAAATTAGTGCGTGGCAGTAAATCAAATTTATGTTCAACTTTTTTGAGTAACTTTATGGGAAATGGCAACGGATTTAATTGACTCGTCTGACTTTCTGAATTATTTTTCAAAGACTTTTGTCTTAACATTTTTTTATCTCTTAGAATATGTAGATCTAACAATCTTGTTATATCTACATAATATAAGCTTACCTATTTAAGTTTATTTATTAGAAAGTGTCAGATTGTGTTAGAATGCATTAAGTGTTGGAAAGCGAAATTTTCGAAGTGATGACTTCTAACTGATCTTCTGGAACTTGTTCGAGCAATTTTAAAAACACTGGCCAATCATCCGGATAAAAATCTGTGAGCATTATTCTGATGAAGCCCCAACGTATTAATGTGAAAATTTGAGAGTTGGGGACACTTAACCATGAATTATGCAGTGCTGCGCCTCCCATTTCTAAAAAACATTTGATATCATCTAGATTCATTTCTTTTATAGATTCCCATCCCCAGCTAAAGAACCGTTAGGAGAGATCCGGTGAAATTAATAGTTTTGCATGATTTGTGGAAGCTGAAACTTTTCCAGATGACTACTTGATCTCGCCAATATGTATTTTAAGATCGATTTTTTTTTTGGTTATATATCTTGATCTTATTCATATTTTCAAGTATTTTTGTTTTTCTTTTTATTGAAAAAATTACGACGGTTTATGTCGTTTTTTATCCTCCGGGGGATGTTTAGAAAAACTTCTTTCATCGATATATTCCACGAACTTCTCTCGGCTGGAAAATTGCAAGAAAGGGTTAACCAGGTTTTGCTCTTCTGATTTATAGTCTAGTTACAATCTATCCCATGCTCGATGAACTGCTTTTCCCGTCATCTCTATTACCGGTTTCATTGCATCTGCTGGAACTAAACCGATTACTGATGCAATTTTCATAATTGAGATATGAGAAACAAACACTTCACCTTTGTTTTCATGCACAGTAAAGCTGCAAGGAAACAGCATACCCACATTTTTTGAGACATCCAAGGCTGCTTTAGCAAATTTTGCTCCACAAGCCAGAATTGTGGTGTATTTTGGATATTCTACATTTAGTTTTTTGCGAAAAATTTCATTTATTGCTTTTACGAGCATTACAGAAAATCCTTCTTCGGCTACGATTTTTGTGACTCGCGCTACGGCTTCATCAAATTCCATATTTAATTTTTTACGTAAAAATTCAACCATTGTACTCATTCTTTTATCCCAATTGAACTTCAAAAAGCTTTAGATTTAGAGATATAATTATTTTAACTGATTACTTTTTCATTTATAGTTCATTTTTTCTTTGCTAATGATGGATTCTCCTTATTAAATGAATTATCAAATTTATTATGTGAAAAGTTCCTATCATATTTATGGTCAAAGAAATTACCGAAGATGAGCTCGACGAGTACATCAAAACAAAAAAAATCGTGATTGCCGATTTTTCTGCTGTTTGGTGTGGTCCATGTAAGACATTGGGCAAGATCCTTGAAGAAAAAGTTGTACCTAAATTGGAAAACAGAGATGATATCGCGCTAGTTAAAATTGATATCGACAAGAATCGTGGCATTGCTGAAGGATTGCAAATTATGTCAGTTCCAACAATGATGTTTTTCTATAAAGGGCAGCGTATTGTGTTCCAAGGCGAAAATGGGCAGAATGAAGATCGAATAGTTGGATTTTCTCCGAATATTGATCAAGTTATTTTTTCTCTGATAGAGCAGTTAGAAAAAACTCCAGAAGAAGACTAAAGCTCAGTTCGGTTAAAATTATCACCAGAAATGGCTGATCTTCAAAATTTTTTCATTTAACATTTTTTTGCTGTCCTATTTTAAATTTTGAATATATTTATCACCCATTTAGTATTGGAAAAGAAATTGAAAGCATTTAAATTTCCAGGTGCTTTTCTTTTCCCGATTCTCATGTTATGGACTACTAGAAATTATGTTCATGTTGATCGTGTGGCTTGTCCATGGTTGATTCGTCGATTTGTAGATCCCGAAGCCCAGTTTGTTTTTCTTCCTCGGGATGAAATTATGGAATTTGTGGAGAAAACTGGTGCGATTCCATTTGATACTGCAGGGACTGGGGTTGAATTAGATCATTTTGAAGAGAATGGTGTAAAATATTGTACTTTTGATGCAATTGCTAAAAAATATGATTTAACCAAAGATAAAGCCTTAATTGAAGTTCAAAAAATAGTTCGGGCTGCTGACACCTCAGGTGGGTTAGAAAGAGAGCCGATGGCCTGGTTGTTGGAAGTAGTAGCGAGTGGAATGCCCCTATTATGTAATTCCGATCATGAAGCTTTAGAAAAAGAATTTCCTGTATATGACGCATTATATGCGTTCTTTCAGCGAAAAATTGTGTTGGAACAACATAAAGACCAAATTTCTGAATTAAAATCTCGCGGTGAAAGGCGTGAGTTCATCAAAAAAGCGTTAAATTCTTTACCGACACAGAAAAAAGTATAATTTTTTTTTAGAAAATTTTTTTAAGGCTTTTTTTTGCTATTTCTTCTTTTTTTAGGGGGCAACGGTTTCCTAAATATTAGGAAATAATGATGATGCACATTTGATATGTAAGTATTAGGATAACCCCAGATTCCTAGTTTTTTATCACGTTGACACCATAAAAATTCTTGACACAACTGCCAGCCAAATTTACGCATTTCTAAAGCAAATTCCCAAGCAATTGGATAAAAATTCTGTTTAGTTTTCAATTGATTTTGCATAACAACCGCAATATAGGCACCTGGACGCATAACTGTAAAAACTTGGGCGTAAATATTCAACAATTCTTGCAGAAATTCATTATATTCTTCGATATTTCCCATATCCTTTTCATCTTCAGAAAAAATGATATCTAATCCTTCTGCTATACGATCTTTATGAGTGCTGTTTGATCCTCCTCGAGAATGGCGTAGCATGTCCCAATAAGGTGGCGAAGAAATGCAAAAATCAATGGATGGAAGAGAATATTGATAAATATAACGAGCATCTCCTTGTATTACATACTGCTTAGTTCGCTGCACTGCAATTTTGGCCCATTTTTCCGTTAGTTCTATTCCAATTCCATTCCTTCGAGTTTGATCACAAGCAACCAAGGTTGAGCCTGTTCCTACAAATGGGTCAAGCACCCACATTCCTTCTTTTGTGAAAAATTTAATAAATTTAGCAATTAAATCTTCGGGGAATTTGGCCGGATGTAGATGTTCCATCAATTTTTTGTTTCTTGCAGGTGGATGATGCTCAAACCATGAGCGGGTGAATTTTATCCATTCTGTCCCAGTTAAATCGTTTAGAGTATTGCGCGGAGTATATTTTCCACGACCTTCGATTTCTATTGGTTCAGAAGGTTCTGATAACTTGGGGAATATGGGAGGAAACAGATTAGTTTTAGAATCTTGAGAATTTGATGAATTGGTGGTGGATTTTAAATCGACAATGTCTTGGGCTTTTACCAGCATCTTACATGAATTTATGATGGAAATCTTTTATTTATAGCGTTTTTTATCACCACTTGCATGGAAAAAAACAGTGATCATTACTTCGATATTTGTATTGTGGGGGGGGGAATTGCCGGAAATTATTTGGCTCATTTACTTACTCAGATATCTTCTGATAAGGCTTCACGAAAGAATTACAAATTAAAAATATGTGTAATTGAAGAACATAAGGAAATTGGGCTTCCTTTTCAATGTGCTGGGATAGTATCACAAAAAATCTTAAAATTAACTAAAATACCTCCACATTTAATTCTGAATAGAGTGAAAGAAGCCCATCTATTTGCGCCTAACGGAGAGAAAATTCAGGTTATTGCACAAGAACAGCCTGTTATATTAGATCGGATTGCTTTTGACAAGTTTTTTGCCCAACGCGCTCAAAACAAAGGTGTTTTATATTATTTATCCGAAAAGTTCTTAAAATTCAAGCGATTGGATTCAGAATGGGTAGAAGTAACCACAAATAAACACGTATTTCATTGCCACATTTTGGTTGGAGCGGATGGGCCGGTTTCTGCAGTGGGGAGGCAGTTAAATCGGAAAAATACACTGGTTCCTGCAGCCCAAGTTCGGGCTAGAATTCAATGGCCGAATTATGTAACTTCGATGTATTTTGATCAACAATGGCGGGAGTTATTTGGATATGTGGTTCCGGAGGGTGCTAATGGAATTTGCAGAATAGGTTTAGCATGTTTACGTCATACTCCTAAGAAATTAGAAATATTCTGCAACAAAATCGGAGTGAAACCTCATGAATTATTAGATCGACAAGGTGGGATTCTTCCTATCAATTTACCCACACGCTTTGTATGGAACAATGTTGTATTGATCGGTGATGCTGCCGGATTTGTTAAAGCCACTACTGGGGGTGGAATCATTATGATTCTTAGTGCTGCCCGTATTTTAGCCCCAATTCTCTTAATTGCTTTAAATAAAGGCGATTATTCATACCATTTTTTGAGATGGAAATATCAAATACCTGTAAAACTGTCAATAGGAATAGAACTTAAGATTCACTATTTGATTCGCTTATTTCTGTTGAATTTACGCACCGAAGATTACCGTCAACTCTTTCATTTTTACTATCTTCCCAAAATTCGTAGTATGGTATATCGAGACGCCGATATGGATTTCCCTGCGAAAGTTATTTTGAAGATAGTATTAACCTCCGAATTTTGGATTTGGTGTGTTCCCATCGTTTTACGTAAATGGAGATTACTCCCATATATTATCAGGGCACTTTTTACTTAACATATCCAATAATGATAGCCCCCCATTTTTTTATATATTAATACTTCTACAATTAAGATAAGTGCGAAATTATGTCCTTTTATGACGATTATCCATCTGATTCTTCTAAACTGAAAATCTCTTTATCTTTAAGCTGTGGAGTTATATTAGAATCAACTTATATATTATTACGATATTTAATTCAACCTGAAGGAATTTCCACTATATTTTATTCTTTAATTTTTTTAACTGCAAACGTTTCTCTGATTTTCGGAATTTACTTTTGGAGTTTGAACGTTTCTAAAAGTTGCATGTTTCTCTCTGGTTCTTTGGCACTTTTGTTCGGTTTCATCTGTTTTCTTGTATTTATTTTAGAAAAAATTGAAATTTTTATGGATCTTGGAATAACTATGGTTTTAATCGGAATATTCCTTCTTTTCTTTTGGATGTTAGTAATTTTACACAAAAAATCAGAAAAAACCGATAATTTTTCTTCAAAGTTTATATGTGTTTGAAATTTTTTGGAATGAAAGGTATTTCTTTCAATATATTTAGTAAAATTCTGGGAAATAGACGTTTTCCCTTGCTAAAAGTAACGAAAAGATAGTCGGCTGTTAAATCCGACCTTAAATTTTTGACTAATGAAGGAACCTCATCTTTAAATACCGAAGGAAAGCAAATATTATAAATACTTTGAGATGTCATTGTATCTGGTTCGATTTCAGCAGCACATATTTTCTTTTCATGCAGTAACTGGCGAACAACAATCCGAAGTTGATGGTATCTTTCCAAAGGTTTGTATTGGATTCCCTTATATTCCAAGTCGATATAACTGTCTGTTTGGAGTTTTTTCTTTTCATGCGGGAAATTTTGAACGAATTTTTGAACACTATTAGCCGAATTTTTTTTACGGTTTTGATTTGTAAAATCTAATCTTTCATGAATTATTTTTGTAGGAATAATTGATTGCGAAATGGGTCGATGGCAGTGTTTACACTTTAGTATCTTTCTCGAAAAAGGCATCCATAAACCACAATTTGTGCATTGAATAATCACCCCTTTCTTAGATAATTCAACCCCTCGAAATACGAAAATAGGCTGTTGAGGATGGAGTTCATTCCATTCATTGATGCTGTAAAATTTTCTCTCAACAAATTCAACGATTTCGGAATATTTTGACTCGTTTTTGATATGAAGAAGATCTAAAAGACGATCATTATGCTCGATTTCTTGCTCGATTTCTTGGGGTTTTATTTTATTTCCCTCGAAAATTACTTGAGTTTCACCTTGGATATTAGTTTTTTCGATTTTGAGCATTGGATCAGATTGTTGATGGGATTTGCGAATAAAAAGTTCGATGTTTTCAACGTTTGCAGTCTGAAAAGTTTCTTGAACTTCTCGTATAAAAATGTAATTGGATGAATTAATTAAAATTCGGCGAATATTACGACGTGAAGAAAGTGATAGTAGAATTTCTGGAATAATTAAACCTAAGACTCCATTTGGAGGTAATAATTGAATACTTCTTTCAATAAAAACATCTGAAATATCAAATTGGCCTTGTGCGCTTGAATAACATGAGTTTTTCAACTCCATCCGATATTTGGGTGTTAAATTACGCGAAAAAATATAAGGAGGATTGCCCACAATTATAGTAGGTTTGAAACCATCAATGGGTGATTTTTCATCTAAAAAATCATGTGCGAAAAATTGAATTGGAGGTAATATTTCGATAATTTCATGTGATAAATGCCATCCTTCATGTCGGATTAATAGCAGTAAAATCATCGAAGCAAACCGCTTAGCCATATGAATGCTCAAAGAATCGATATCAATTGCTCCTAATCGCGCTTTTAGACTGTGCCAATATTCTATATCATGCAAATTTGCGCTAATTTTTTCTGTTTTTCCCGAATTTTTAATAGATTCTTGGATTAACTCTTGAATCATTATCCAAGAAATAAAAAACCCAGGACCACAACCTACATCCAACCATTTTAATGTCTCTGGGATTTTTTGAGTACTTTTAATTGACTTACATTCAGCAATAATTTCTTTAATTATAGGAAAAGGAGTGGTAACCTGACCTAATGATGCTTTTTTTGATGAGGGACGACTTTTAATGATATCCGCGAAATAATCCATTAGTTCCTTATACTGTTTTTCAATCGTAGTTTGCGCAATCAATTGGTGGATAAATTCAATATCTCTTGATTTGTTTAAATTACAGTTGTTGGAATTGAATGAGGTGCTTTTATTTAGTGAATTCAATAACATTAAGGCGGATTTTACCTCAGAAGAAATATTTTCAGCCGTGCTGATATACACTTCTTGAAATCTACACCACAAAAGTTGAACCCGCTCAAAAAGTCTCTCTTCCAATTTCACAATATGAGAATGAAAGCCGGCTGTTTAAAAATCTTTTTCTTCTAATTATTGCTTTTTAAGTTTCCTTGGATTTCCTTAATACCTAAAAGATGATAAAAATGAGCAATTTTACTTAAAGAATCGAAAAATTGAACTTGGTTAGAATCGATTTCTGCAGGTAGCGTGAAATTTTCTTGTTTTCTATTAACAATTACTGTATGTACACCGGCTCGGACACCTGCTATGGCATCTACCACTGAATCCCCGCCGAATATGGTTTGAGAAGGCTCAAAACCCATTTTATCTAACACCTTCAAAATTCCCTCGGGATTGGGTTTACACTGCTCTTGATTATCACCCAAACCTACAATTAAATCAAAATATTTTTGAAGATTTAATTTTCGAAGTTCGGGTTCTACGATAAAGGTAGGTGTATTGGAAACAACAGCCATAGGAATCCCTTGTTTACGCATTTTTTGAAGGAATGGAATTACGTCGGGGTAAATTTTCATTCGTTTTTCTTCAATCATTTTTTTACGACCCAGCGAATCTCGTTTGTCAAAAAGCTCCCAAAATTGATTGGGTTGGGCGAGACCCCAAGATTTTAGTATATCTATAAAATTATCACCAGTTCGCCACAACCTATCTCTCTCCTCCACTGGGGGAAGAGGAAGATTAAAATCGTCTTTTATCACTCTTTTAATTAATCCATCGAAATACTCATGAGTATTTGGAATATCCACTAATGTATTATCCATATCCAGTAAAATACAATGAATTGTAGGGTGCATCGAAGTATCACTTAATTATTTTACCAATTCTCGTTAAATTCAGTTAATAAAATGATCTCGATTATTTTACTTGAACAAATCCGATTTGTCCATAATTCTGCGAGCCAGATTCATCCGTAGCATATACATTTTCAAATATTACTTGACTATCTGGAGTATTTTCAATATCAACTGTGGGCTTAGGTGAAATTTTGCTAGAAACATCAAGAAACTGCTCAAACACTAAATGAAAGATGGAATTACAAGCATCGCATTGAATTTTATAGTCAAGTTTTTGCACAGAACTGCCCTCGTTACTTGATTCAATGCTCTTTTTGGGAGGCGCGAGAATATGCAAGTGTTCAAGATTATTTTCAAGGCAACCGGGAGTAAAGCATTGATATAGAGATATTTGCTCTCTCCCCCGACGACCTAATGCGATAAAAGCGTGACTGGGAATGTTTTCCCATAAGTTATCATAGGGATGTTTTTCTACCATTATTCTAAGGTTAGCAAGCTGAGGGAAGTAAAAAGGTTGGCGATTATAGATGACAATTTTAATGGACCGTAGATCATAAGAATTTGGATAATAACAAATTGTATATAAAGAATTCCGTCTAATAATCCGATAAATGGTGCAAGAATGGCGTAAAGCAAGCTCAGTATAACGAATAG
Source organism: uncultured archaeon (assembly GCA_964426185.1). Lineage (GTDB taxonomy): Archaea > Asgardarchaeota > Lokiarchaeia > Sigyniarchaeales > Promethearchaeaceae > Harpocratesius. Next base: position 39,407 of record CAYRPF010000014.1, read on the forward strand.
AGGAATAAAATATAGATTCCCCATTTCCAAGCGCGAAATTCGGGTAAATTTTACTCGACTCTGCTCTGGGGTTTTAATTTGATTTTGCTTAAAATATGCCGGCAGATCATCGGCGTAAAC
>CAYRPF010000014.1:39626-49301 GCA_964426185.1 uncultured archaeon
ATAATCTGTTATAATCTCTTGCTTTATTTTGGGTAATTTTCCTAAAGTGAGTAGTTTAATACCCTTATTATAGTACTGGGCGCGCTTTTCCAGCGATTTCATATAAATATAAGACATTTTTTTTCTTCCAGTTTGTTGTATCTCTATTCTTTTATTAGTGTAATAAAGAGATAACCTTGGGTAATTCAGTTAGCGAATTTATTTCTATTGTAGGAGTGGGGCAAGATGGAGAAAGTTGTTCCGAATTCCGATTTATCCATACTGTTGGAATATTAAAATTGACTCCAGTGATTATATCTAACTCTGAATTACCAATATATGCCATTTCTTCTTTTTTTTGACCCGATTGTTCCAAAACAATTTCCATCGTTTTCGGGTTTGGCTTTCTTACCTCAAAATCCCCTGAAAAATACATGTAATCGAAATATTTGGCTATTTGAAATTTCTCCATTAATGATCTACTAACAAAACCAGGGCTCTGCCATGGGGTATTCGACCAAAGTCCCAAAATATTAGAATTTTTTCTAAGAAATTTTAGAGAATCCACCACATCTGGATAGATTTTCACGTATGGTTGCAGGCTTCTTTCGAATACTGAGATTATCCTATTTATCAATGAAGAAATTGGTTTGATGGAAAGATATGTCAAGATATCTTCAATCCTTGTTACCATGCTAAGTAATTTATTGGGGGGTTGTGCAATTTTTTGATAAAATAATAGACGAAGTTCTTCTTCACTTATGTTTTTTAAATGTTTAGAAGAAGTATCTGATTTTACAAGCATAATCATTTCGGGAATGACTTCCCACTGCAAATGATCATGCCATCTACCCTCAAGATTAAAATCTAATAAAGTTTCGCCTAAATCAAATACTAAAAATTTCGCCATGTTTCCTAACTCGTAAAATTCATCCATGATAAAAAGTGGACTCTAAATGATTGATATGCTTGCTTCAATTTAAGTGTATTAAGAATTATCATTAAATGCTTTAGTGAAAAAATATGTCATCAATTACTCATACAGTTATTGTCAATGGTGGATTTAGTTCCTTTTTAGAAACTTTCATAAATTTCCGAGGTTGGCTTCATGCTCTTCCCGTGTTGAATCAAATATTAGTTTTTATTGGATTGATTGCCTTAACTGTTGGAATCGCGGTGGTTCTATATTATATTATTCAGGGTGCCTTCAAATTAACCTTTGAAGTGTTAAAAGCTATCGTTCATATGATTAAAGGATTATTAGACGCATTTTATCGCCATGCAACAGCTCCCCGCCATCCACGAAATCCACAACATCATCGAAATTCGCTACCCGCTTCATCTCCTTATCTAAGAAAACCCGCAAGAAGGATTAATTCACATCACCTTCCTAAAGTTCCTCCAACAGTATCTGCTGCTCCGAAAAATAATTCTTCCTTGCATTGTCCTGAATGTGGAGAGATCTTTACCCCAGAAATGATACAAGTAATGAGCAAACAACACCAGGTTTTCTGTGAATTCTGTGGAAAAAATTTGGAATATATAATGAGTTGATCTGGTTCTCATTCTCAGAAATAAGAAATTAAACCAACCAAATCCCCTTTTTTCGCTTTATTTTTAGTTTCAATCTAATTTCATCTGATTTCGGCGGTAAATAAGCACATTTTCTTCTTCTTCTTATGATTCGATTGTGGATTTACTACTAAAGGATGATCAAAACTTCCAAAAATTTTCACAAAATGCTTTTTCTGAGAATTCGCGCGGATAAATTTTATTTTAAATTTGATTTGCGTATCGAATATTGAAGCATGAGGAATCTCGAGAAATTTGGCAGATAATCCCTTTTCGGGATAAATTTCTAAAGTGTAATTTGCTTGAGAAAAAATAATATCCGTGTGATTCTCTAAAATTACGGATAATTCCATTGCCGAATTCTCGGATATTTTTAAAATCGGATTGGGTGGCTGAATAATGCGAATGCCAATATTTTCAAAACAATTATACAAAGTAATGCTCAGATCTTCCACCAATGCGGGTATAATTGCTTCATTCATTATTTCTTGTGTTATAAAGTCAAACAACTCTTGCCATTGCCATTTATTCCATAATTGGATGCATATATTGCACTTTTCTATTATCAAATTTGATGCAGCAAGGGGAATAGCGATATCTTCTAAGCGTATCGTAGCTTCGGATTTGATTAATCCGATTTTCAAAGTAAAATACAATGCCCACAAAGTAAATGTCCCGTAATCCCGTTTAGAAATTAAGTTGTATTGCTCAACGATATCGGGTTTGGAGTAGATAAAATTCAGTACATCCACCACCAACTGTGAATTAAGGGGTAATGGAATGTATTGGTTAATTAAAGTCACGAGATCGATACCCGAATTTTGTGTTAAATAATAAAGCATGCTCTTTATTAGGTGAAATTGTCGAATGTAGGGTAATTTTTGATGGATAGAAATAAATGTTTCAATATATAAGATTGTTTGAGTTAAAATTGAAGCGGGCTGCTTAATTAAATCCAACATAAGGTGGGAAATACGATCTTGGAGAATTTTTTCAAAGGATTGTGGCTTTTTATCGGATTGCCAACGGTTGAAATAATTATTAATAAATCTTTGTTGATTATTACTCTGATTTAAATTACCGCTTTTGCCTTGAAGTTGACTCTGGCACATTGCCCAGAAAGTGGCTAAAATAACTTCTGCAGGTTCTTTTTCATCTAAATTCCAAAAGGCTAAAAATAGTTCTCTCCAAAATATAACCTTAAATTCCGATTTATCCACCAAAGAAGGATCGAAATGAAGAATATTTTCGCTCATCTCTGCCCCAAATCTGAGCTTGGTTGAAATTATAGAATTCTTTGCTAAAGAAACTGTTGGAATGCGGTGTAGGGGTTTACCCCATTTTTTCTGAAGACTTTCCACCTGTTTTTTAAAGCGTTTGTTCAATTCAATGGATTTAACATCGAATTGTGAATTTTGAGAAATCTTTGGTAATCGATAAAGGGTGATTGCTTTTCCATAGAGCTCTTTTTGAATTTTTTGGGTGTTTTCAAGCGTAGATGCCCCCAAAGATTGACCTTTGCCATCAATTAAATAAAATCGTAGTTCTTCTCCAAAATCCAACGAAATAAGAAATACTGTTTGATCTATTGCACGTATCATCACATTCGGAAGTATAGTACCTCGTTTAAACACCGTTTTGGGCTTCATCTTCATTAATCGAATCTCACGTGGTTTTTTCAATTGATATTCTTCTTTCACAAACTGGATCATTTTTTTTTTCAAATTCAGTTCTTCATGATGCTTAAATCCATCGGAACTTCTCGAATTAGAAAATTTTTTACCTTGTCGCTTTTTTTTCTTAGAAGAAGAATGTTTCTTTCGCAGTGAAGGCGGTCGCGAAGTGGGCATAATTATTATACCTTAACATATGATTATTAAAGAATGCGTTCTCTTATTTCTATTAAAAAGGAAAATTTTTTTAGAAATCCATGCCTATCTTTGTTGTTGGAAATCGATTTTAGGAGACTCTAACTTGTATAAACAACTCACTCTAGAACATGTTGTCCGGATTCCACCCACTAAATTTGGGAAAAATATTGAAGATGCCGCATTTGAGATCCTCTCTGAACAATTCTCTGGACAAATATTTGAAGATATCGGATTTGTCATCGTGGTAGTTGATGTTCTCGAATTAGGGGATGGAAAATTATTACATAATGATCCTTGTCCATATTTTCCCGTTAAATTCACGGTCTTGGCCTATACTCCCGAATTACATGAAATTGTCGAAGGTATTGTCATCGAATGTGTCGAATTCGGGGTTTTCATCCGATTAGGGCCATCTGACGGATTATGTCATGTTAGTCAAATCACTGATGATTACATTAACTATGATAATATGAGTCAACGCTTTATCGGAAAGGAAACTAATAGAATATTGACGGTAGAAGATATGGTCAGAGGGCGAATAATTGCAGTATCCATGGGTTCTGGTCGTTCAGGTAAATTGGGCTTGACCATGCGTCAACCATACTTAGGTAAAATTGAATGGATTTGGGAAGAAATCGAAAAAAGTGAGAATTATCAAGAATCCATTGAAGTGGAAGACTAAAATTTTTTTCAGCAGGAGTTTGATAATCATGGTAAAAGAAAGGGCGTGTAAAAATTGTCATTTAATTACTACCAAAGAATACTGTCCCAAGTGCAAAACTCACACTTTAAGTGAGGATTTCTCTGGAGCAGTTATAATTTTAGATCCAAAAAATTCTCAGATTGCTAAACGATTGAATTTTGATGTACCAGGTAAGTATGCGTTGCGGGTTAGGTAATATATCCTGTTCTTATAAGCTTATTTTTCGAATTTTTTAAAAATTAGATTTCCATATCCGATACCTTTTTGACATTGGTGTTTCTTTAGATACATGGTGGTCATATGGAGGATCATGTTACACGGTTTGTTTCGCATGAATATCGAAACAAAGAATTTGAAAAGATGGTCAAAAAAATAAGTGCTGAAGGGGGGATCAGCGTCGAGCTTACCAGAAAATTTACAAAAGAAGCCATGCATGAATGGGAGCAACAACAGCATCAAGATGTTTTAACATTATTTACCGCTCAACCCCAAACGCTTAATTTTGAAATCTCGAAAATGCTGGAAAATTTACGGGATAAACTACGTCCTGTAATTATATCTAAGAAGCGAATTGATCGAGCTGTAGAAATTGCGGCGAATTGCTTAGAAAACATGTATCATATTTTATAAAAGCAAAGCCTTTTTTTTCTTATTTTTTTACACTTCATATTGATGTTATATCAACTTCCTACTGAATTACGCGGGCAATTAGCCCGTCCGTTGGGATGCCATTTCATCGGCAGTCCCGCGCAAACATTACCTCATTTGATAAAGTGGATCAACGCAAATATCTCCGAATTTAATCAAAACCCTCCCTTAGTAATTTCATGTGTGGGTGATATTATTAGCAATACTTTCGTGGAAAATGAGGTGCTGCTACATTTTGTAAAATATGCATTTATCGATGGGGGAACTCAACGTGATTCAGATATCGATATTCATTGTCCTGCTTCATTCCTTCAAATTTCTTATCATAATCCCGCTGGATACATTAATGAGGAAATTTTTGAGTTTATAAAAAAAACCCAAGGTGATTCCAATCAATACTTGGTTTCCATAGAAGGTGAAGAAGATTTGCTGGTAATTCCTTTAATTTTGAATCTTTCAAAGGGTATGGTATTTTATGGTCAACCTCCAGTTACGGATTTGCAACCTCCAATTCCTGCGGGATGTGTAGGGCTTCTTATCACACCTCATCTTAAAACTCAAATCCAGCGCTTATTTGATCAATTTCATGTTATCTCCGAATAGTATAAAATATATTTAGCGCTAAAGCACAAATTTTTTTTTCAATGATGCATTTTCATGTTTGAGCTGAAAACGAAGGTCACCAGCAGAACCGATTTGAACTATCTGCAGGCCACCAGATTCAGTTAGGTGAAAAAATTGGTAAATATCAACGTTTTAAATCAAAAATCTAATCCGCTACTCCACCGAACCGAAATTGAGTTCGAAATTGAACACTTAGGAGCGGGTTCTCCGAATCGTTTAGAGGTTCGGGAAAAATTGGCTGCAATGATGACTGCTAAAAGCGAGTTAACCTTTGTTCGGATTATGAAACCTCGATTTGGCATCCCTCAAGTACATGGTATCGCTCATGTTTATGATGATGAAGCGACGGCGGAAAAACTTGAACCAACTTATATTAAAATTCGAAACATGCCGAAAGAAGAACGGAATGATGCATGGAAGGCTGAAAAAGCCAAGAAAAAGAGGAAAAAGAAGAAATAAAAGGTGAAATCAAAAAATGAGTGAAAATAACCTGGAAGCCATGCAAGAAATTTACAACTCGGGTTCAATTACCACCTACCGTGTGCATAAAGAAGCCAAAATTGAAGATTTACTTCAAGAATTAAATTTAGAAAACAAATATTTTGTTGTATTAGTTAACGGAAAGAAAGCTACTCCTGATTCAACCATTGCAAAAGATGCCGAAATTACAATTCTCCCCCGAATTGCTGGAGGCGGACGCGGTCGACGGAATGTAAAAACCAAAGAAAAGCGCCAAAAACCCCCTCGCAATAAAAATAAAGGACCAATGTGGAGTGTGGAAGGGGATAAGGTCATTCGAAATCGAAAAAGCTGTCCAAAATGTGGACCAGGTGTCTTTATGGCGGATCACTACGATCGGCACACTTGTGGCAAATGTGGATTTACCCAATTTAAGCGTGTCAATCGGAAAATTCCAGCGAAAAAGTAAAAATCTCTATAACTTAACTTTGGAGATTATTTTTTCAATTTTCCACTTTGTTTTATTTTTCATTCTTCTTATTAGAATGATGGGTGCTCCTTATGCAACTCCCTTTCTTATGCTTAGGTATTGAATCAACAGCTCACACATTCAGCGTGGGTATTGTTGATGAGCAAGGAAATGTGCTCGGTTTAGCCTCTGATACCTATTTCCCTGCGAAGGGAGGATTGAAACCTGCTGATGTAGTTGAACATCATTATAATGTTTTTGAAGTTCAACTTTCCCAAGCATTGCAGCAAGCCAATGTGAAGATACAAAATATAAATTTGATTGCATTTAGTCAAGGTCCCGGTTTAGGGCCATGTTTACGGATTGGGGCGGCAGTGGCGCGAACTTTGGCTTTAAAATTGAATGTTCCACTAGTTGGAGTGAATCATTGCATTGCTCACGTAGAAATTGGGCGTCAATCTTGTAAATGCGATGATCCCCTTACAGTTTATGTTTCTGGCGGAAATACCATCATCAGCGCCTTTGAATCCGGGCGATATCAAATTTTTGGAGAAACCATCGATATTTCGCTCGGAAACCTATTAGATATGGTGGCTCGGGATTTAGGAAGACCTCATCCAGGAGGGCCTAAAATAGAAAAATTGGCTCAGAATGGGCAATCTTATTTTGTTCTTCCTTATATCGTGAAAGGAATGGATCTTTCTTATTCTGGATTATATTCTTTTAGTCGTAGGTTTTTAAACACACATCACATGCGATCAAAATCTCAAATGGAGAGCCATAACACTTCATTAGATGAGGATCAAGTTTCAAAAAGTATCTTTCTGGAAGATTTTGCCTACTCCTTGCAAGAAACTGCTTTTGCAATGCTGGGTGAAGTTTGTGAGCGTGCTATTGCTCATACCCATAAAAAATCTGTTTTACTCACAGGAGGTGTTGCAGCAAATCAACGGCTTCAAAAATTATTAGCGGATATTTGCATGCACCAAAATATCGATTTCTATGTGGTTCCGAGAAAATTAGCTGGTGATAATGGAGCCATGATTGCTTGGACAGGATTTATTCAGTATCAAAGTGGTCGTGTAACTTCAGTAAAGGATTCCACCATTATTCCAAAATGGAGGATGGATGAAGTCCCAATTCCTTGGCGTTCTTCTCTTAAAGTGAATTCGTCGCAAGTTAAATTTAATGTTGATAATTCCCATAGTTCTAATTTTGATTATTTAAATTTAAAAGGGACAAATTTCAGAGAACTAAATATCAACGGAGTTGAAACCAATTCAGAAAAGAAACTTTCCAGATTATCATATTTTTTCTCCAAAAACGCAGAAATAATTGCTCATGGAGCCGAAGCAATTTTATTTAAAATAAATTGGTTCAATCGAGATGCGTTACTCAAATTTCGTATTCCAAAACTTTATCGAATTAAATCTTTGGATGATCCTTTGCGTTTTCACCGCACAGTCACTGAAGCGCGTATTTTAATGACTCTATATGAAGCACACATCCCCGTCCCCCTTCTTTATGATTTAATTCCTACCGATGCAGCCATGATTATGGAGTTTATTCCTGGAAATCGATTAAAAGATATCATTTCTCAACTTCCAGCTGAAGAAATTTCTCACTTTTGTGCATTGACCGGAAAATATCTAGCAGAAATTCATAATTTGAATATTTCTCATGGAGATTTAACCACATCAAACATTATAATCACTCCAAATAACGAATTGTTCTTTATTGATTTTGGCCTTAGTTTTCCAGACGTAGGCATTGAGGAAAAAGCCATGGATATTCACCTTTTCTATCGCGTAGTAAGAAGTTCTCATGGAGAACATTATGAAGTTATGATTCATCCATTTTTATCTGGATATCAAAAGAATTATCAAGGTAATTTTTCCAAAATCATGGAACGTGTGCAAAATATAGGTTTAAGGGGTCGTTATATTGCAAAATCATTAAGAAAAGGCACTAAAAATAAATCATATAGAAATAAATCAAAGTGAAAAAAAAGAGTTCTTTTAGCTTTATTTTGAGTGTTAATCTTCCATTTGATCAATTAATTCTTTTGCATTTGGCTTATTTTCCAACATAAACTTAATCCACTGCTTAATTGCGTTTTCGCCTCCAGCAATTAAGTCATCTATATCAACACTATCGGTCTCTGATTCACCCTCAATAGCTTCTTTACCAATGCGGACATTCCAAATTTTTGCCAATTCTTCCACTGCAGGTGCACCTAGTTTGGCTAATCCCCAAATGGCAGATTCTCGCGTATTCTTTTCTTCATGCGTAATCAGTTTAATTAAAGGTTTAATGGAAACGCGACCAAGTTTCGTAAGTGCCCATACTCCACTCGCTCGAATATCTTTAACTTCACTGTGCAATGTTTCTAAAAGAGGTTCAACCGCCATAGCTCCCATTTTGCTTAAACTCCAAACAGCAGAAGCTCGCACATCCTTTGAGATGTTTCCCAAAGCACGAATGAGTAATGGAATTGATGGTTTTCCAATCCTGTTTAAAGCTTGAGCTGCACTCTTTCGTACATCTGCATTATCATCACCCAAAGCCTCAACCAATATTTCAACAGATTCGGGTTTTCCCATCTTTCCAAGTATGTAAGCCGCGATTCTTCTATATGTATAATCTTCATGCTCTAGTAATTTCGTCACAGGGTCTAATGCTTCATCCCCTATTGATGCTAGCTCGTTGGCTGCATCAAGGCGAACCTTAGTGTTGGAATCGCCCAACTTTTGAATTAATTCTTCAATATTTGAACTCAAAAAATTCACACCGAAAAAAGTTTTTCTATCATAAAAAGTGGGGGAGAGATTAAAAATATAACTAAATAACAAAATTATTTAGAATATTAACTCTGAAAGTGATGATACAAAAAGAGTCGGAGTACAATCATTGGAAAAATGGTTCAGATGATCCCGTTTATGAATACCGGTTTCAACTGCTACTGTGGTAATTCTTGCTCGATTCCCTGCCAAAATATCGGTAGTTAGACGATCTCCAATCATAACCGCCCTTTCTTTTTGGATTTCAAATTTTCTCAAGATTAAGTTAATTCCAGATGGATCTGGTTTTCCAAAAATTTTCTTTGGAGGATGCTGCAAAGCTGTTTGTAGAAAAGCCACCAAAGCTCCAGCACCAGGCCAGAACGAATCTGGTCCCGGAAATGAAGTATCAGTATTTGTTGCGTAAAATTTAGCACCTTTTTGAATTAACATCATAGCGCATCGGAATTTGTTATAGGTTACATGTCGATCCCATCCAACTAGTACAAAATCTGCCCTAATATCGGGAGGAAGAATTTCCATATCGATGATTTCAGGGTCTTCTTCATT
>CAYRPF010000015.1:0-17219 GCA_964426185.1 uncultured archaeon
AATTATAAAGTTTAATTTTTTGGCCCTCAGATATGTTTTCAATCGATTTTTGAAAAAAGAAGAAATTTCCAATTTCTGTTCCATTTTGATAAAAGAATGTATTGCTTGAATAATTATATTGGTAGGCGTTCTCCCGCGTCAAAAATGGCTCAGAATTTTCAGAGTTGGAAAATTCAAATTTAAAAACTACTTGGTAAATTGAGTCTAATGGGGTGAAATTTATTTCAAAATTGCAAAAAATATCAAAATAATCGCGGGATTCTCCGTTAATATCAAGAGTACAATCTAAGTCGCTAATTTGGTATTTTAAATAACTTCCCATGTTGATATCAGCAGCTTGAACTGCAGAAACTCGAAAACTCGAATTATATAACCCAAGAAAAACCAAGGCAATTAGAAATAAAAATTGAAGTCGATAAAATTTTCTTTTTTTTCCAATTTTCATAAGTATCATCATTTTTCACCAGTAAAAAAACTTAAAAAAAATTTTCCTTCGTTATTACTCAAAATAGATGAGTAACACGGATTTTAACTTACTTAATTGTTCAATCATTAACTCACATAAGTTTGTGTCATAGGGGTCCGCCACAACCCTGTTAAACCATGATTATCCCATGTATCATCGTATTCGTCTTGAACTTCAGTACCATCAATCGAATATGTATCGAATACTTTATAAAACGCATATCTTGAATGATGTGCTTTTTCACGTAAGACTCCTAAAACTTCATGTTCAATTCGGATTATTTCTTCTGCGCCGTTTTTTACATATGTTATTGTATTTAACCAGCTATTATCATCCCATTCATAAACATCTTGATAAGATGAATCTGATGCATAAAAAGAATAATAGACATCTTCGAAATATACATGATTATAATCCTCAACTATGGTAAAAGTTGTATACGATATTAAGGAAGCTTGAGTTTTATAACCCCAATTATATCTTTGAAGTAAACCTTGAGTTTGATAAGTTCTTGTTTCAGTACTTGTTGCAGATACATAACTTGCGGTAAAAATCGTTAAAAAGCAAGTCACAATTGCAATAGATATGAAAAGATCTGTAACTTTTTTATTTTTCGTTTTTTATTTCACCTTCTTTGCAGAATAAATTCTGCGAGAAAAAAAAAAAAATAAAATAAAAGAGAATTGGTTCGATTCTATTACAACCGATTGATAGGATAGATAGGAAGATAATTCATATTTTTGCATATTTTTTTAAAATTGAATTAGATTTTGCCAGAATTATTCTCTTTCTTTGAAAAAATGAAAAAAATTTTTTGAAAAACACTTTTTTTCGATTATAGTCTTGATTCCTATTGTGCTTATATATTAAATTAGTAAATTATAATAATAATTTTGATGATACTTTTGCTTATAAGATGGGGATTTCATGGACGATATTAGGTTTAAACGATATTTAGATAAAATTACCTATATTCAAGATAAACTTCAGTATTTTATCCCAAATGCTTCAAATGATCTGGAAAAGAATGGTATACTTTATTGTGTTCAGACTTCAATTGAAGCTAGTATCGACACTATTGCCATGATTATTAAGGATTTGGGATACGACGTAAAATCGGATAAAGAAAACATTCGTTTTTTAGTCGAAAAAGACATTATCAATCCAGAATTAGGTATTTTTTTTGAAAAGGCAAATGGATTAAGAAATCTTCTTGTTCATAGGTATAATGGGATTGAAGAAGCCCGAATCTTTCAGGAAATTGAAATAATTAAAAAATACTTGTTAGTATGGATAGATAACTTGGAGTATCTTATTAATGAAATCAGAAATAATCAGTCAGATTCGAAATGATTTAAAAGATCTATCAAATTTTGATATCGTTCTTTTCGGTTCTCAGGTAGAAGGCGGCAATCGGCCGAATTCTGATTATGATATCGCAATATTGATCTATTCCGAAAATGAACAAGAAACTAATACAATCTTTCAAAAATTTCTTCCTTACAATTTTAAGCCTTATGAAATCCATATTTTTGAAACTTTACCCATCCAAATTCAAATAAGTTTGATAAAGAATTACAAGGTGGTATTTGGGGACCCTTTAGAAATTTCCGAATATTTTTACAGTTTCCGCAAGCGCTGGGATGATTGTAAGCATCGGATTTTTGAAAATATGTTTCAATCTTCCAAAGAAAGGGAAATACTCCGTCGAAGATCGAAACCAATTTTGGAAAAAATTAAAAAATAATTGAAAAAAAAGCGAGTCAAGATGAGTTATAAAATTCAAGGATCGTGAGTAATTATTTTGAATCAATTCATTATGGGCTTGTGAATGGGCTCGAAGTAAATCTTCCGTTGTTACCGCTTCTGGTTCCACAAATATTCTGGAATCGGGATAATTTACTTTTAACAGTTCTAAACTGGGTTCTAAGCGCCCAATTTCACCGGCTGGAGTAATATGAAATTCATCCGAATTAAAAAGTAAAATTAACATTGGATGCAATTACGTTCACGGATTAGGAATAGACCCGGGGAGATTTATTCACCCAATGGGATGCCCATTAGTTATTGAACTCCCGAAAACTGATTCCGCAAACCAGCGCCATTCGAAATGTATTTTCTCATACTTTTATCCTGGCTAGACAACGGGTCTTTGGTGGTAAGGAAGAAGTAATTATAATAGTAATTAATCGATAAAAAATATTATGAGTCGATTGGCTCACCCGTGTGAAATGAAACGAATTCAGAATTATCTGCGAGCTTTTCTTTAGTTGTTTTTTCCAACAAATTGGGTAATAAGAATCGGACGGCTAACAAATAAAATGGAATAAGGGAAAATTCGATAATTACTGAAAGATAAAAAGGAGCTTTCATTCCTAGATTATCCCATGCATATCCTCCAATAAGAGGGCCAACGATTCCGCCCAAATTTGTAATAGTTTCTTGGGAACCGAAAATTTTGCCACGAAAATTTAATGTGCTCCGAGAAAGGAGATTTTGAATAGCTAAAAATCCCAAGGAAACAATAGTATTATCCAGAGTCCACAATACCGCAACCAACCATAAACTGGAGGTATTCACCAAAAAATAGGTAATCAAAGCCCCCATAACGCTCGATATAGTGATGCTTAAAGCGGGATGAAATCGGTCGGCAAGATTTCCGATTTTTGAGGCGAGCAACATCTGAATAATCCCAGCAGGAACATAAAGCAGCAAAACTGTATTGGGATCAGAACTAAGATTTTTCAGAAAATAGACTTGAACAAAAGGGCGAGCAATGCTACTGTTAATTGACTCAAGAATTAAAACTAAAAATAAAATTATCAACCCAATTTTTAATCCGGTTGACCATTGTTCTTTTTCAACCAGTTCTAATGAATTGATAGTAGAATCAGAAGGGGTGAGAGAAGGTGGCAGAGATGATGCAGAAGAAGAAGGGGATGAATGGGGTAGGTATTTCATATTTTCATCTACCTTGTATAAAAACTGAAATCCGGCAAAGAAATTAGCAGCTGTAAATAGAATCAGAGGAGAGTAAATAATTAGTGGAGACATTCCAATATTATTAGTTTTTAAGAAAATCAAGAATCCTACAGTCGATCCTGCCATGATACCATAACCAAGAGCTGAACTACGGCGTCCATAAGCATGACTGCGGCTGTCAGGAGAAGATTTTTCAGCGATCATGGTGTTAAATGGAACCCAGAAAAATCCTGCACCCATTCCAAGTATAAAAGTGGAAAGAGCGATCAAGAAATATGAGCGGATTATGATTGCAAGGTAAAAAATCAAATAAGAAATCCCCCGGCCAAACGAACCAATGAGAATTAATTGTGTTTTTGAACTTTTATCGGTTAAAAAACCCGCAATTAGTGAAGAAATTAAATAACCTGCGATTTGGACTGCAACGATTAATCCTAAGTAAAAACCACTTATCAGTAAAATGGTAGTTGCAATGTATGGTACGAGAAATTCCACATAAAACATTCCTAGACCATTCCAAAATATGATTTGAAGCATTATTTTGAAATCAGAAGTAAATGCAAGATTTTTGGTGGAAGAAACCATTATTAAAGAAAAAAAGAATTGATTTATGAAATTTTTGGAGAAATTAAAGTTTAAAGGTTGAAAATTCTTTTTCTAACCATAATTAACAGAGAAAGAAATTATTAATTTAGAAAGAAATAACTAACTCAGAAAAAAAATTACATTACAAAATTAAAATCGTTCAGGTCGACTATCCTCCATGTCTTCATCATCATCACCCAATAAATTGAAAATGGAATGTGCATTTTGCCATTTGCCCATAAACTTCCTTGATTTATCCACTAAGGGGCCAGTATCAAAGCAAAAAATCTTAAAATGTAGTAACGGGCATTTGATTCATCGAAAATGCTTGGAAAAGCGAATTATTATTGACCCTAGTTGTCCAATTTGTGGAGCTGCTTATTCATCAGAAATTCTTCAAACTTTTTCTCAAATTTTTAAAAATTTTAATCCAACCAAAAGCACAAATAACCAAGACAATATAGATAGTATATCAAAGAAACAATATGAAAATTTACAGCAAGAAATATTAGAATTGGAAAATAAATTAATAAGCGTAAAGAAAAAAGAGAAAAAAGTCAAACAAGAATTGCAAAATACCATTTCCCGTCGTAGAAAACTGGAACAAGAATTACAAACAGTACAAGGCAAACAAGTCACTTTGGAATCTCAAATGGACCAAATTCAACATGAAATCAACGCGTTCCACCGCCAAATCGAAGTTTTTGAAAATTCTATTCCAGAAGGTAAAAGATTAACAGATATTACTGCCATTTCAGCGGAAGTAGAAGAAGATGTTGTGCAATCTCAAAAAAATCGAAAGGACAATGAAAACAAGATCACGAAATCTACACAACGAGCGGGGACTAAAACTATAGCGAATTTCTCAAATTCAAAAGACTCATTTAATTTCCTTTCGGCTATTTCGGAAAAGGTATCGCAGAATTCCAACATAATAGATCAATCTCAAGATAATTCATTTGATCCAGGTCTAGAAGATGACTTCGATTCATTAAACTTCACGGAATTAGTAACCCGAAGGGCAAAACGGCAACATCATGAAGAAAAAAAAGGTTCATACCTTGCTTTTCAGGAATTAACAGAAAAACGACTGAAAAATAGACCTGGAAAGATTAAACATCCTTCGTTCATCGATACCACTGATGCTGCAGCAGTGCTTCAAGATTCAACATCTCGAAAAACAGGAACTAATGGAAAAAAATCATCATCATCTTTCAATTTTCCCCAAACAAGCATTAAACAGACCCCCAAACCTAAAACCAATCCCGTTCCCAAACCAATTAACTCAGTCTCTAAAACAATAACTGCTTCTAATGCTGATATTGCTAGTTCATCTAAACATACCATACCAAGCGTAAAACCATCATTCAGACAAATATCAGTATCAACTAAAAAAAATACTCCAATATCAATATCAAAAACGATTCCATCATCAAATTCAGCCGTTATTGATGAAGCAGCAGCTTCAAAAAAAGAAGGCCCTTTATGTGTGATCTGTCATGCTCCGATTAATCCAAAAATTCATGCTTCTCATGAAGTGGCCAACAATGTGAATTCCAACTCATCAAACGAGGGTGATTTAGTTCAATGTCCTAATGCACATCCGGTTCATCGGGGATGTTTGAAATTGTGGATAGTTCACAGCGATTTATGTCCGGTTTGTCATGAAAAATACGATCCAAGTGTAATTGCTAGTTTTAATGAATTTAAACAAGTATATGCCGATCAAAAACAAGCACTAAAAGAGCGAGAAGAAATGGAACAGGCTCAACGGGAACGGGAAGAGTTATTGAAAAAAATTGATCCTGAATTCACCAAAAAGTATAATGAAGCAGATAAATTAATGAAATCGGGTCAATACAATGAAGCGTTAAATGCCTTTTGGGATATTTTAGACAAAAAATATTTTCCAATAAAAGATCAACGGATGCTACGAACTATCTTAAACATTGGATTAATATATTATAAATTGGGAAAACAAGCTCATGCAATTAAACAGTTTATGAAAATCGTTAAAATTGATTATAATTACCCTCTTGCTTTTTACTTTTTGGGATTGTGTTATGATCAATTGGGGGCCGCGGATAAAACCAAATGGGCTTTAGAACGTGCCTTAAGAAATACGCAACTTTTAGCTCAAGAAAATCCAAGATATGCAAAATTTATTGAAGATATCGAACAACGTCTGCAGAAACTTCCAATTTAAAAAATTTTGAAATCTTTCCAAGGAATTTCCAGATAATAGAATTGATTATGCACTAATTTGGAAATTTCATTTGCAGTCCAGAGAATTTTTAAAATTTCTGTTTGTTTTGGCCAAATGCGTAAAATAATTTTATAATTTTTTGTTCCTATTTCGACTACGGCATTAATTTTACATAAAAAGTGAAAAACACCCTCTTGAGAAATATTGGATGGGTTCATATTCTGCACTTCAGGTGGATGGTTTTGTAGGGAATATCTTTTTAACGGTAGTTCAATTCCAGTTAGGGAAAAATTCAGAGAAGAATCTTGGTGAGAAATTAACTGCCCGAGGGGCGTTTGAATAATTATCTTATCTTCGAAGATTTTTTTTGAAATAATCGGCCAAATATTTTCCTTTCCTAAAATTTGAGCAACTTGATAGTTTTTCGGTTGTGAGTAGACTAAAGGAGTAGGTCCAAGTTGTTGGATTTTTCCTTCAACAAGAATAGCAATCCGATCAGCTAATAAACGAGCTTCTTCATGATTATGGGTAACATAAATTATAGTGGTATTCATCTCTTGTTGAATTAGACGAATCATCAGAGCCAATTCTTCTTTACCAGTAGCATCAATACTGCTCAGCGGTTCATCAAGAAGCAAGAATTCGGGAGCAATTACCAAAGCGCGAGCCAAAGCCACCCTTTGCTGCTGTCCTCCACTTAATTCGTGAGGGTGACGTTGTTCTAATTCGGTTAATTCCGTGATTTGTAAAACTCGCTGATAACGACTTTCTAGGTCATCTTTAAATTTCTGGAGTTTTAATCCGAACATAATATTTTCTTTAACCGTCATATGGGGAAAAAGAACTTGTGCTTGAGGAACATAACCCATATTTCGCTTTTGGGGAGGAAAATAAGTTATATCATCGGAATCTAACAGAATTTGCCCCTCTGTAGGTGTTAGAATACCAAGAAGAATTTTCAATAAAGATGTCTTTCCACTTCCACTTTGACCTAGCAAAACCAATATTTCCCCAGCATGTACTGTCAAATTCAAGCCATTTAGAATAAAGGATTCTTGATATTTTAAGCGAAGGTTGGATATTTTTAAGGTTTTCATCATTTATTCTCCTGCTAAATGTTTTTTTTCTTTTATCAATAAATATTATCTCTTTTTAATAGGTGTTTTCGCTTATTAAGAAGTGTTTTATTACCTATTTTTTGAATTAATAGAAAGGATATCAATGTTAAAAGAATTAATAAAGTGGCCATACTGGCGGGGAGTTGCATATTGCGCGTCGAAAGTAGTTTAGATATTGCAATTGAAATCGTTCCAAACTCACCCCGCGCTAGAAAATAAGTAGCGCCAAATTCACCTATGCTGATGGCAAAACTGAATAAAGCACCCACAAAAAGACCAGGCTTAATTAGGGGAAATTCGATCTTTTTAAAAATTACCCAATTTGAAGCACCCAAAGTGGAAGCAACATGGATTAGTTCTGGGTCAATTTGTTGGTAAGCGTGAATCACCGTACGTGTGGCAAACGGAATCCCCAGTAAAATGTGAGCTCCTATAATCAAGATCCAAGGTGATTGTAGATACAATATAGTGGATTTGTACTGTAGAAACAAGCCAAGTGCAAGTGTAATCGAAGAGGTGGCCATGGGTAAAATAATGAAAAAGGCAAAAATAGAATCTAAAGAGGAATTTTTGTATTGAGAAATGGTATGGTAGCGTCGACGATAGATCAGCAAAATTCCTAATGTAAACAATAAGGTTACCAGCATAGCAGTAAAAGCAAACAGTAAAGTGTTCCCTATCAGTCGTAAAATTGAAGCCCCTAACAAGGGATCATAATTAGAATTAAAAAGAAGGAGAAATCCCGAAAAAGGTTTGCTATTTTCATTATTGGGGGTAAATGCGGTAATAACTACTGCAATTAATGGAAGTAATTGAAAAACAACAATAATCATAAAACCAATTACTACTAAGATAAAACCGAAAGACCTTTTTACATCATGTGCACCATACCATGGAATTTTTTTGTAAACAAATTGAGCAATGGGTCCAGAATTTTGATTTTGAGTGGATCGGTTAAGCCGCAGATATGCGAAAATTAAAAAAATATTCAAAAATAACTGCAAAAGTGCTAAAATTGCCCCTGATTGATAATCAAATGCAACTAATATCAGTTTATAAATCCTGACTTCGAGCGTTTGAAGTTGAACGTTTCCCAAATAGAGAACAATAGCAAAACTGTTAAATGAATACAAAAAAACCAAAAGTGCTGCAGCAAGAATTGCCGATTTCATTTGAGGAAACTGAATACGCCAAAATATTCGCCAATGAGAAGCACCTAAAGAAAGAGCTACATCTTTTTGCTCTCGATTAAGTCGCTGCCAAGCGGGTATGGTGAATTGTATCACCACTGAGAGATTATAGAATACATGGGCTAAAATAATTCCAGTATAGGTTCCATATATAGAGATAAGCCCTTGTGAGCCCCCCGAAAAATTATTCCAAAGAGTATTTATCCATCCACCATCACCATAAACGATTACAAAGCCAAGTAATACCACTATAGGAGGTAAAACAAAAGGTATTGTTAACAATTGAAGAAAGGTGGACCTACCTTTAAAATTATAATTTCCTAAAAAAATACCTATTGGAATCCCTAAAATCAAGCACAACACAGTGGTAATAATCGCTTCTAAGGCACTAAATTGAATTGCTCTTAAGTTTAAAGAATATCCAAGAACCTCTTTCCAAGAATGTGGAGTCATTCCTGAATTATTAGCAAAAGCAAAATGAAAAACCCGACCCAAAGGTATATAAAAAAATATAATAAAAAATGCCACTAATCCCATCCCACATAGCATCGTAATGCTAATTGGGGTTAACCACTGTCCCTTTTTGCGAGAATGGGAGTGCTTTTTATCCATGTAATAATCCTTCTGGTTACCAATTATTCTTGAAGCTTATTCACTGAAGAAGGTTCTTCGTCGGTGCATAAAGTAAATTAGCCCCACACTAAAACTTATGGTAATCAAAAATATCACGCCATTAGGATAACTTGAAATTACGGGCGATTTTCCTGCCATTGTTTCTTCCCATGTTTGTTTCCAATATGCAAGATTTTCTTCAAGGAAGATGGGTGGAATTAACTCATTCAAAATATTAACACTATTGGGATTGATACTTGCTTCAGCGAAACATGACGAGATTTGAACTTGTGTATTTGCTGGATACATCCAATTATTTTCTGGAATCTGACTTTGCAGTTCTTCTCCTAAAAACCAATCGATGAAATCTTGCCCTTGAAGTGCATGGGGTCCATTTTGAACTAAAGCAATTCCTTCAATCTGTAACCAAGCATTAGCCGAATTATTTTCATGGGATAAAAATGCTTTCAAATCGTCTCCCCAACCTTGACACACAGTATAGGCAGGACTAGTTCCATAAGAGACCATGATTGGTCGGTTTTCATTAGCATCATAATAAATATCGAATGCTGCACCCCAACTAGGCGCAACACGGAGATCTGGTGCTGCCGCTTGCCACCAATCACGCCAATCTTCTCCAAGAATCCCGGTAAAATTTAAGCTGGGATCACCAAACACAGCAATAGTCCATAAAAGAAAGCCCAATCCAGGAGAACTTAATGTAGGATCTTCCACAACTAAATTCTTGATTAAATCTAAACGGATCAAATCATTTAAGGTTAGATTTGTTAGAGATGGTACAGTGGAGGTGTTTATTCGAAGTGAATCGTAGTTAAAAGCAATAATACCGTAATCATAGGGTAGTAAATAATGCTCGGGATCCAAATTGTCAATTAATGAAGCTGAAATGTTTTCTAAGACAGGTGACGAATATGGAGTTAACAATCCGTGTTGTTTTGCTTCAAATACAAGGCTGTTATCTAATCCAATCACCACATCAGCAACAGGATTATCTTTTTCCCCAAGTAACCTGGTAATTAAACTATTAGCATCTTCAAGAGCCACAACTTTGATGTGATCAGCTGGAATACCAGAATAATTAGAATATCCTTCCACAAAATTATAACCAGGATCAGCTAATAACGACTCATAAGTGTAAATCATTAATTCAATATCGGTGGCAGCTGAAGCAATTATTACTTGTGTCGATGCACCAACTATGATGCTTGAAAAAACCAAAACTGTAAGTATTGCATTTGTTCTTCGAGATATGAAACTCATTTTTCTCAAGTTGATTTGAGAAAGAAAAATATAAAAACTTTTTACATTTTTTACTATTACCATGAAAATTCAATTTGAAGAATTTTTCAACTAAGAACTTTTATTTTTGCGGGAATAACTAAAAAATATGACTCCCTCAACTTCAAAAAAAAAAATTGCCCTTCTAGTTGCAGGTAGTCCAGAATTTGATAAAAAAATCATAGAGCATTTACCCTTGTCTTTTACGAAAAAAACGTTTACTATTGCAATCGATAAAGGATTGGAATTTCTCGATGAAAATCAGATTGTTCCCGACCTGATTTTGGGAGATTTCGATTCTGTTAATCCAGATCTCCTAAAAAAATATGAAAAAACCAATACTCTTTCATATTCTTCCCATAAAGATCAATCCGATACAGAAATTGCTGTGAATTATGCTCTAAACCATAATTATAACCAAATCTTCATTATAAATGCGATTGGAGGGCGCTTAGATCATGATCTTTTCAATCGTTTGATTCTATTAAAAGCACCTGGAAAAATTTGGTTGGTTAGTTCCAAAGGATGCATGTCGGCATTATTACCCCAAACTCAATACAGTTTTCCTTTAAAAACTTCTACCGTTTTTTCTCTCATCCCATTAACCAAATGTAAAGGTGTAACTATTACAGGATGTGAATATCCGTTAATTAATCAAGAAATAAACCCTTCAACCTTAACTCTCAGCAATATTAGTGTTACTTCGCTCTCCGTTATATTCACAGAAGGTAGTCTTTTATTTTTTGTTGAAAAAACAGAAGGTAGTTTTTCATTTTTGTTGAAAAATCCCGCTAATTATCAGCCTCCACAACCTTTAAACACTTAAATTGGTTAAAGAACGTATAGTAAATGTTTATTAAGAAACAACTCCATTTAGAGGGAAAATAATGACCCTAAATCAAGAACAATCGGAAAAAAATATTGCAAAAAAAGAAATTGAAAGCGAAAATTTAGAAAAAGTGCCTGTTAAAGTATACATCAAAGCAAAAAGCAAGAAAATTAAATTGAAAGCCAAAGAAAATGCCAAAATTCTCAAGGAAAAGTCTAAGGAATTATCAAAAAATATAATAATTCAGGCAAAAATAGTTGGCCAAAAAATTCATAAAATTTCGCAAGATACTCAACGAAAAATCCATGAAAAGCAAGAAGAATGGCGGGAACAGAATCGTCAAAAGTCTCGGGAAAACGAAATAAACTCAGACCACGAAATAAATCAAAAGGATATTAGGAGTGACCCTCCGAAATTTTGTCCATTTTGCGGCCAACAAGTATCCCCTGGTGGAAAATTCTGCCCCAACTGTGGCAATTCCTACTAAATAAATGAGATTTATTCGAATTTTATTTTGAAATTTTGATTTATGCTAAATACATCATTACAAATTGGCTTTTGGAAGAATATTTAAATTTTCAAATAATTTTCGCACAGTGGGTGTGAGATCATAACCACTAAGTTCATCGATTGGAACAAATCGAGCTTCTTCTGCATCAGATTGCGGACTTAACTTCGAAAATATATCTGAATCGGAATTTTCGATTATTTTCATCCAATAATCACATAAAACATAATGATATTCCACTTTTCCATTTTCATCTATATCAATCTTATCAATAACTGAAGCTAAGCCACCCACTTCCAATTTTAAGTTAGTTTCTTCCTCACATTCTCTTAATGCACCATCTGCAGCGCGTTCACCTAACTTCAGATGTCCCCCAGGTATTGCCCATTTTCCTTTATTTGGATTAAACTTTCTTTTTACGAGGACAATATAGTGGTTCCACCGGATAATTCCGCCAACTCCTACGTGGGGTCTAACTGGATAATGCCGTAAATCGTGCATCAGTTTCTGTTGGGGAGTAAAAGTATTTGTATTAACCATAATATTAATTATATGGTAAAATAAAAATAGAATTTTGCCAAATTTTAAATCGCGTTGGAAATACATCATATTAGATATTGAGAAATTCATTTAGAAGATGAGAAAATATGGTAAAAGAAATCATAAATGCACCCAATGCTCCCGCAGCAGTTGGTCCTTATTCGCATGCGGTGAAAATCAATAACACACTTTTTCTTTCAGGTCAAATTCCGATAAATAAAGAAACCGGAACCATCCCTGAAGGAATTGAAGCTCAAACACGTCAAGTATTTGCCAACATTTGCGCCGTTTTAGAAGCCACGAATTTTACCTTAGCGGATGTTGTGCTGTGTGAAGTGTTTTTAAAGGATATGAATGATTTTGGAGTAATGAATGAAATATACGCAGAAAATTTCGATCCTTTCTGCAAAGATACAGGTTATCCGGCACGTGCTGCGGTTGAAGTGGCCCGATTACCAAAGAATTGTCTAATTGAAATTAAAGTTACCGCTATAAAAGAATAATGTGTGATTAGTTTTTTAATCTACAAAAAAAAGCTGTAAAAAGAGCTTGTTGAGTTCCAAATTTTTTAGAATATCCCATTTTCGCAATAAATATGGCATGATTTCTTTTTTAATGATAGAAAGATAAACACGTTCACCCAATTCGCGTTGAAGAACATTTTGAAAATGTCGTAAAACTAAATAAAAGAGTGGAATAAGAACGTCTTGATCCAGTCCGACGGGATTAAGCCCAAAGATATTCGTAGCCGGAGCTTCATTAAAAATTATTTCGTCAGTAACTAAATCGATAAAGGGAATAAAAATTTCAATTACGCGATAAGTATCATCCAGATTTTGCCTTTGATACCATAAATTCAACTTATCCTTATACCGGTTCAGTCTTTCCAACACAATGTGTCGTTTCAATCCAGAAAAATTTCCATTTATAATATTAATGAAAATGCAAAAGATTTGTTGAAATATTCCCATTAAATCAAAAAGCATGCCAACATTCATGATTTGGTCTGCTTCTGTCCATTGACGGTAAAGTGTCTCCAAAATCTCGGAAAATTGGCGAAATTTACTAATATCATAATCCCAATTTCTCCAGAACTCATTATTAATTTGAAATTTTTGCATAAACATATCATGGATGACTTTCAATCGCGCTTTAATCAAAGAAGCCCTGGTTAATTTTTCAGCAACCGCAACTAGCATCAAATTAGAGGATTTATTACTTAAATAAACCCATCGTAACCCACCCATTTCAATGGATTCAATCCCAGTATCCCCCAGTTCAGCTTCTGAAAAGCTGTTTAAAGCTGAAAGTAAACCTGATAAAAGCATTCCATCTAGCACTTGTTCATCAGCTCTCGCATGGAAGAAGAGAGATTTTGAGGATTCTTTCTCAATCACCCAAAGATATTTAATTTCATTCGAGATGAAATTTGGTATATGTGATGATTGTGAGGTGGAATTATGAGAATTTCTATAAATTTTGGAGGAATTCTCTGATTTACTATGGAACATCCTATTAATATCACCACAACCCGATTAATAAAATATACTTTTGGCAATATTTTAGAAAACTTTCTAAGTTAAAAAGGTGCGAATTTATAGAACACTAAAATATTCGATATTCGAATATTATTAATCGATTACAAA
Source organism: uncultured archaeon (assembly GCA_964426185.1). Classification (GTDB taxonomy): domain Archaea; phylum Asgardarchaeota; class Lokiarchaeia; order Sigyniarchaeales; family Promethearchaeaceae; genus Harpocratesius. Next base: position 13,982 of record CAYRPF010000015.1, read on the forward strand.
ACATTTATATATTTTAATATTCTATTATCAATTATGATTATTCGAAATTCGAGTAATCATCTCTCTTCATGCTGTGAAAACTATGATATCCCAACCAGAAAACCACCATTTGATCATCTTGGCCTTAATCAACAACCATCCGGAAGGAATGACTGGATATTCTATCGTAAAAGAAATTAACGCAAAATTTGCTCCCGTTTGGACCCCTGGACCTGGAACCATATATCCGAAGCTGAAACAATTACTCGACCAAGGCGCACTCGCTAAAGAAGGTTCTAAATATCGTATAACTCAAACAGGAAGAGAATTCATCGCCCAACACATCCCAGAAGCACTCAATCTCAGCATGAATTTTTTACCAGCGTTTTTTAAGGTTCTAATACACCCAATTAATCAACAGATACCATTCGACATCCATATTTTTAAGAACCCATGCTTTTTTGGAGTATCTCAATTCAAGCAGCTTCCTACACAATGGAACGTCGAAGAATTAGAACGCCTGCAACAAATGTTGAAACGTGAAAAACAACGAGCCACCCAATGGGTGCAAGAATATGTCAAACAAATCGATGAAGACATCCAAGTGATTGAAGAAAAAGTAAATGAAATGAAAGAAAAAGCAAAAATCATTCCAGTTAAAGTAGTATGGGAGCAAGAATAAAAAACACCAATGAGGAAAACATCATGAAGCCACATGACCCCAAATTTATAGAATTTTTTAATCTGCCCCCATTTAATAACTATTTCTCACCGAAAGATAAAGATTTGCTTTTACAGAACTTTCGTGTCCTAATGAATTTCATTCCTTTAAATAAATTGGAAAATTTCATGCCATATGATCTCACGGAAACTCCGACAAAGTACATAGTGGATATTCCCCTTCCAGGATTGGCTCCAGAAGATATTAACATCGCGCTTTCTGCAGACAATCGAATACACATTGAAGCAGATCTTAGGAAAACACCAATAAGTTCCAAGAATCATAAGCAGCATTGTCAAGTAGAATGGAGTAAATTATTCTGGCAACGACCAATTCATGTGGAGATTCCCATTGAAAATCCGGTCGATCCGAATTTAGTGAAAGCTAAATTAGAGCGAGGGATTTTGCACGTAGAATTTTCCAAAATCAAATAATTCTTCAATCACCTTTTTTAGCTAGAAGTGTTGAATATGAGCCAATCTACCAGTGAACTTCAAAATTCCTTTTGGAAGCCAATATTTTCACAAGAAATCATCCTTCCAGAGGATCAGTTAAAGACATACATTGTACATCCCAAACAATCGAATCCCATGAAGCAACAGATAGCTAGAACTGGAAAGGTAGATTCAGTTGATCTCAATTACTTCGATCCCGAACAAACAGTACTTGAATCAGTGAAAAAACGCTTTCCTTTTTTTTATTAAATCTAAAGAGGACAACACAACTATGACACACGTACAAATGCACTGCGGCTACGGACATTCCGACTGGAACCATATATTCCAGCAATATGCCCAGCTTATGCCGTATGATTTAGAAGAAACTGCCGAAGAATATTTGATCACCATGCCTTTACCTGGCTTTCAAGCCGAAGCGGTACATATATCGCTCACCGCACACACCATATATATCGAAGCCAAACCTCCAGGGGTCGATGAAAAACCAGATGGAGAAGAAAAACCCAAAAAGATTGTATCTATGGGGAAAATGCTGTGGAATCGTCCAATCCGAGTCGAAATTCCAGTCAGTGAAGAAATAGAAGAAGATAATGTAAAAGCAAAATTATCAAATGGGCTATTAATGGTTAAATTTAAGAAAAGACCGAAGAAAATTGTGAAAGTTGAAGAAGAGTAAGCCAAATCTTACAATTTTTTTTATTTTCAAATTGGTTTTTGAGCAGAGATTTGGATATGACCTGCTTGCCCAATGAAGGAATATTTTTGACCGTATTTTATCTCCAATTCGAAAAATTCTTGATAGTGGGTGGTTAATTTCTTTTCCCGCTGTTTTCTAGGTAATGCACCCATAAAAATACCCTTTCCGAAGAGTGAAATATTAGTAAAGCCACAAGATTGAAACAAAGCAGTCAATTGTTCTGGAGTATATGTTTTAAGGGAATGTTCTTTGAAAAATTTAGTGATACTGCTTCTTTCCAATTCTTTCAATACTGAAAATTGATTATATTTGATATGATTGAGAATATAAACAAATTTACTGTCAACTGAAGCTACGCAGAATCCACCAGGTGCTGTAATTCGATTCATTTCTTGAACAGCTATCTGATCATCCAGCGCGTATGAAATAACATCACCCAAAGCCATCACTAAATCATAGGAATCAGTGCTCCATTGAGAAAGATCTCGGATATCACCCTGTTTAAATTCGATTTGATCCATAACTTCAGCCTTTGCGGCTTTTTCTTCTGCAATGTGTAGCATATCAGGAGATATATCAATACAATCGATAAAATATCCCATTTTTGCGAGTTTTATTGTCCATTTTCCCGTTCCACACCCAATATCCATTATACGACTCTTTTTATTTTTAGGGAGAAAGGGTTTAAGAAAATGCCAAGTTAAATCGTTATAGAGTTCCCAATACTTGTCTTCATAGTCTTTGTCATATAGTGGGGCTTTTTTTCGATAGTAATTCACAAGATGAGTGAGATCACTTTTTTTTTCTTTCATTTTTTATTTTCAGAAGATTTTTTTTAATTTTCTTGATGTTTTTATTTAGATTTTTAATATTCTTTTTAGTTCCTTTAATTAACTGCCTTAATGATCGCTTTTCTTGTTTATTTTGGGGAACTGCAGATTTTAATGTTTGTAGTTTTTGAGTTGCTTTTTCTTTTTGAAGTTGCAATCCTTTGAATTCCCTTTCTAAGGAATTTCCTTCAAGATTATCTGTGCAAGTGGTATAGTTACTTGCTTCAAGATTGAAAGAATTTGTTATGCGGGATTTTGCCATCCATTTTTGCTGATAGTTTAAACTCGCTAACTGCTCTTTGTGAAGACGACTCATTTCTGAAGCAGATTCAATTTGCTTTTGTTTTATTAACATTATTTTTTCTCGTTCTAACTGCTCCCTTTCTAATTGCTCGTTTTCTAATCGTTCCCTTGCCAATTTATCTTTTTCTTTTCTTTCTTTTTCTTTTCGTTCTTGCTCTAATCTTTCTTGTTCCAATTGTTCTCTTTCTAAACGCTCCCGTTCTAATCTTTCTCTTTCTAAACGTTCACGTTCTAATCTCTCTCTTTCTAA
>CAYRPF010000015.1:17319-49089 GCA_964426185.1 uncultured archaeon
TCTCTTTCTAAACGTTCACGTTCTAATCTCTCTCTTTCTAAGCGCTCTGCTTCATTAATTTCATCAATCCACTCTTTTAGTTTTAACTGTGTTCGTTCTTTTTCTCTTAAGCTGAGTCCTAAACCGGAAGTTTCTTTACGAAATATATTTACCAATTTACTGAGCTCCCAAATATGTTTAGAATTGAAGGAAATTTTCTGAATAGCATTTCTGGCTTCATCAAAACGATCACCAATAGAACGTGCTTCGTAATCTAAGTCTACAATATCATTTAAATGCTTTAATATATCTTTTATTGAAGAAGTAGATGGTATTGGAGGAAGCGCTTTTCCTTCTTCTACTTTAGGTTTTTTCATTACATCAAGTTCAAAATTGGCAGCATGTTGAGTGGGACCTCTTTGATAATTAGTTAAATCAACGGTATTTTGAATGGAATTCTTGTCCACATCTTGTTCAGTAAGGGCCATTGGACGAATATTAGAAAGCTTAGATTGAATTCCCCATGATTCTAAGGTTTTCCGTGGATGTGATTTGTCCCATTGAATCTGATGAGAATATTCAGGAGCGGTTGCAAAAATACCTGGGATAATTTGAGAAGGATCCAATAGACCCTTTAAATCTGCATATTTTGTGTTCAATAATGTTTTCCATAGATTGAATCCATTTTCTAAATATTCTATTGGATAAGCCGGATTTAATGAAATCTTCCTAAAAACCGATTCTATAGTGATTATTGATTTATTTATTGCTTGAATTTCTTGAGAAGTAAAAGTTTTAGATAAAATAAAATCTGCATTCGCTGCAATGAAGGCGATTCCAGCAGTGGGATGAAGAAATTCTTGTTTAATTTCCGGAGAAAGAGATTCTGATAGATAAATTATGCTGAAATCGGTATGTGTGGCCATTAAAAGAGCATGTTTGGCGCGATTAAATTGGAATGTAGGAACATTTTGAAGATGATCGATAAATTTCAAAAAAATTTCCTTAAATGGTATAAAAATTTCGCGATTCAAAACACCATAAATAAAAGATAGTTGATTTTCAGTTTTATCACCTTGATCGATTGGAAATACCACACTAAATGCTAATTCTTTTAAAGTTATCTTTGGATCTTGAATTGCAGAGATTTTTGACGAATTTAATAAATACTGATACACAAAATCTGAGATAACCAACCCTGTTAATCTTCGATAGTCAATTATATAATTCTCATCTCCAATTTGAAATTTAGTGTAATAAAATCCAATTCCAAAGAGATAATGTCGAATTTCGCCTTCTTCAATGAATGTACATTCAAAATTGGACAGAAATATAACAGGATCATGCAAAAGATTCGTAACCTTACGATTTTTGTATGTTCCTAACACTGGATATCCCAATAATTTTCCCCAACTAGGAATTAGTATTAATTTAGATTGCATGAAGATTCTCTTTTGCATGGCAAACCCCTTGATATTGATGGAATTCTCTCTTTTTTAGATCACTGTCACTCTACATCAAATTAAGGAAATTTCAATAGAATTAGTTGCATTTCCCATTTAGAATATAAAATACAGCTCCCGTTCGATTCACTTTATTATTTATTTGCAAAGGATGTATTTATTTGTATTCCCCGAATGAATCACATAACTGATGCCTTCAAAAAAACCTGAATTACTAGTTCCTCTTAATGGATGGAAAACTCTTCACAATTCTTCCACTGTTTTAGATTCAGCAGATGCATTTTATTTTGGCCTACAGACAAATTTCAGTATGCGTGCACGAGCAGATAATTTTCCCATTAAAGATCTTCTGAAACTGATAGAAATGGTGCACGATCGCGGTAAGAAATGCTATTTAACCACAAATATTCTAATTTACAATACAGAAATGGTCGAACTATATCAAACAATTCAGTTAGCCCATGAATCCGGAGTAGATGCAATTATCTGCCACGATTTAGCCGCGATTCTTATTGCTAAAGAAGTTGGTATTCCATTCCATGTTTCTACTCAAGCTAATATTTCTAATCTACTAAGTGCCAAATTTTATCAAGAATTGGGGGCAGATAGGTTGATTTTGGCTCGGGAACTTGATTTGAATGATATTAAGGAAATTGCATCAAAATTAGATATCCCCATTGAAACATTTGTTCATGGTGCAATGTGTACGGCTGTAAGTGGGCGATGTTATCTATCGGCAGAATTAATGGGTTTCAATCCAGATTTTTCCGCAAACCGCGGTAAATGTGTTCAACCGTGTCGTCGAAATTATACCTTGGAATTTACCGGTGAAGAAAATGAAAAAATAGATTTTGAGCCTTATTCGGGAATGTTTTTTAATGCTAAAGATCTTTGCATGATTGGGCATATCTCTGAGCTAATTGAAGCTGGAATCAGTTCTTTCAAAGTTGAAGGTCGAATGCGAGATCCTGAATATATCGAAACAACCGCTAAATGCTATCGAGAAGCTATTGATTCTTATTTTAATGGAACGTATTCCCAAAAACGGGTTGATGAATGGTTATCCCGATTAAGTAAAGTGTTTAATCGTGGTTTTCACTTAGGATTTTATTTCTCAAAACCAGGTTCAGATGATATTGAGCGAACAATTCGAGGAAATCAAGCCAAATTACGGAAAATCCAAATAGGAAAGGTTACTAATTATTATCCAGCAGCAAGTGCCGTAGAGGTGCAACTTTTCCAAAACCACCTTGAAATAGGCGATACGATCATTTTTGAGAATAAAAATGGTTTCTATCATAAACAGCAAGTAAAATCTCTTCAAATCGAAGGAGAATCAATAACAAATACCAAAAAAATGAGCACAACTCAACCGATAATCGTGGGAATTAAAGTTTCAAAAAAAATACCAAATACCGCCGTGATTTATAAATTCATAAAAAAAACAACCTCGAAAATGAAAAAAAAAATTGATTAATAGGTTTCTCTCAATATTTGGATTAATGGTTGAGATAAATTTCACGATGGTTTGATTTCTCTATTACTTTATTAATTTTTGGGAGCTTGCTTCTTAATTTTTTTTGATTTTCTTGCATTTGCTTGTAAAATTTTTCATATTTCATATATTTTATATGTAAAAAATTTGTCATGATTTTATCACCTCATTTTCTATTAAATAGCTAATTATATCAATGTCGATTTTTCCGGATATGATGATCTATTTCAGCCTTGATATGATCATTTCAATAAGTTTTTTTAACTGTTTTGCTTTAATCTTGATAACTACTTACGAGTGATGCAGACAAAATGTCTTTCGAGAAACCCAACATTGATTCAATTGATCGTCATATTATTAAGTTATTGCAACAAGATGCAAGAACATCATATCGTAGCATTGCCGAGAAAATTGGAAAAACCGAAGCAACGGTTCGTAGAAGAGTAACCCGCTTATTGAAAGATGGTATCATTAAAAGATTCACAATTGTGCTTGATGATCAGAAGCTTGATAATCCAACCAGAGCAACTATCAAAATACAGCCAGATCTTAATCAAATCAAAAAAATAACTCGTGAACTCGAAAATATACCAGAAATAACTGATATTTGGAGGTTATCAGGAGATTGTGGTATATTTGTTCGATGTGAACTTCCTTCCTTAGAATACTTGGATCCCTTAATTGAAGATAAGATCTCAAAAATATCTGGAATATCTATAAAAGAAACATGCTTTGTAACAAAAGAAGTTAAAACAAAATATTAGTATAACTTTTTTTCTTCTTTAAATCGCAAAATTCATAATCAATCGAAGGCTTACAATCACAATGCTGAATCGAAACCCTTTTCCAGAACCGGGTGAATTAGTAATATGTCGTGTTATTAATATTCAACGCGGTTATGTACAAGTAGAACTTGAAGATTATGCAGGGCTTCCACATGAAGAGCGAGCGCAAGGTATGGTTCACATTAGTGAATTAAGCAATCGTTGGGTCAAAAACATAAATTCATTGATCTCAATTGGTCAACGATTGGTCCTACAAGTTGTTCGGGTTAATAAAGATCGAGGATATTTAGATTTAAGTCTCCGCCGTGTAAATAAAATTCAGCGAACAACTGTGATGAATCAATGGCGTTACGCAATCAAATTGGAAGGATTACTGAATTTCTTTGCAGAACAGCATAACATGACCCTTATGGAACTCTATGAGAAAGCAATTTGGGCATTAATTGATAATTATGGAGATATTCGTTCAGCATTTGAAGCAATCAAAGAAGATGGTATTGAAGCCTTAAGTTCCACACCTGGATTGGAAATTTCAGAAGAATTACAGAAAGAATTATACAAACTAATTGTTGAAAATATCACAATTTCAAAGGTCAATCTGCAAGTTGAATTCGATATTCGTTCCTATCTTGGAAATGGGGTTGAAATAATAAAAGATGCGTTTAATGCGGTGAATAAGATACGGAAACCTAAAGGTGTAGAGATTTCATTTGCTTATATTGGAGCTCCTATTTATCGAATGAATTTAGAAGCAAAAGATTACATCACTGCAGAAAAATTCCTTGAAAAAGTTCATACCAAATTCCAAGAAACTATCGGTAATGCAGGTACTGTACAATTATTAAGGGAAGATCTTTCAAACGAGCAATAAGTAATATACAAGCAGAGAGCATAATAAATGACACACCATCTACAAAAATGCCCGCATTGTCATAAATATACTTTAGACCACAAATGCCCTCAATGTAAATTACCTACTGAAAATGTTCATCCTCCTAAATTTTCACTCCAAGATAAATATCAAAAATATAGGTTATCGTACTTTCGTGAAAAAATGAAAATCAAAATTCAAAATCTCTGCATGAAGCAAAATTAGGAAATCAAATTTCTTCAGGTGAGAATATTTTTTTTATTAAATTTTCTGCAGATGCAAAATACTCTGTATTTCCGGACCACTTTGCTAAATAATCAGCATATTTTTCTTCAAAACTTTGGCAAAATTCTCTTATTTTTTTCCGGATAGTTATACTGTCTTCTGTTACGAATAAAGCTATCGTGCAATTCTCTCCAAACTCAAAAATTATACTTGTTTCATCAGTATGTATTACATCTGTTTTCGATTCATTTGAAGCTGTAATTTCTTGAGTGATCATATTTATTGTTAACAATAAACTTGTAGTTAGATCTTCATCTGTGACGGTTTTTGTCAAAGTCTTCTGTGTTTGGAATTCATATCCAAACAAGCAAAGTCCAGTTTGATGTATTACCAAAAGTTTTTTCAGATAATTATACCAAGTGAATTCATTCAATGAAGGAAGGAAAAAAAAAGCAATAGCTAATAGAAAAATACCACTCATTTGAATTAAATCTCCTACTAACCGACCACTTAAATCGATATTGGGAATATCTGAAGTAGAAAAAAAGACTTGACTGATTAAAAACCCAAATATAAATAGAAAAAACCCCAAAAAAAGTCCAAAGAATGGATATCGAAATGTTCTAAATTTTTTTGTCTGTACGTATGTAACTAAACCATATTGAAACAATAGAATAAACGTTAATGGGATCACCAAAAATAGAAAAAACAAGGTTATTTGCGAATATACTAAAGTAAAAATTAAGATTACAACAGACAATAGCCCAAACCCATAAGAAAATAAATAACGATTCGATTTCAATTCACTCGACTCCAGTGAATAGCTAAAAAGCGTAATGGAGAGAACAAATTCCAGATTACGCCCATAAATGAAAACTAGTCTGATATTTTCATTCTTTAAATAAAAATCTCCAATTATTTGAAAGATCATCATATTTCCTATTAAAAAAAACATTAATCCCCAGCTCAATTCACGAACTTGTAGCAAATGCAAAACATTATTGATTTTTTTGAAATATTTGCTTTTTTTTTTCCAGAATTTGGTAGAATATAGAAGAGAATTCGAATTATCTTTTAATGCACGATTTTTTTGCGACTTTTTTTCAGAAAACTGGTGGAAAAAGAGCAAAAAAAATTCCAAACATAAAAAGGCAATTGCAATTTCAAGAGAAAGCGATAATAAAATAGAAAGTGAGTCAAATTCGATAAGGATCATTTGGGGTTCATTTTTTTTTCATTTTTTATAGTTTTTTTTTGGAATAATTATCCATATTATGAAAATAAAATTTGATAAATTCTCGGTAAGAATAAATTGAAATTTTCATGGGATTCAACTAAATCCTTTTTTCTAGATAATAAATAGTAGTATTCGTAATAAAATTCAATCAGAATTCTCCAAAGGATTTTAGAATATATAGGAAAACTCTTTGACGCGCGTAATACTCCTATAAGATTTTTATAATATAAAACAATAAATTGGGAATTCTCTCGCTTAATGTTAATGCTTTCGGTGAATTTCAATGGTTGATCTTCAATAAGTTGAAAAATATCTTCTAATGCACGAATTGATGAAGGTATTAGAGAATTTTTTTCAGTATTTTTCGGTGAAAATTGCCGATAAATTAAGATTTCACGCGTTTCCAAGTGAATAATTTCAATATCAAGAATAGAGGCACGCCAATCGGCATCAGTTAGGGTTTTAATTTTAAATACGGCATGAAATTGAAGGAATGCACCCAAAAAGTGAGTAATATAAAGTAAGAAAAATGTTCCATCCCAATTTATTAATGGAATTATCAATTTGCTAAAAGTAATTATGTTTATCACTCCAAAAATAAAACCAAACATTAATTTAAGAAGTTCTGCTTTTAACTGGCGAGAACTCTTTCTACATAACCAAAACCAATAATAAAAGATGAATAAATTAATGATATTAAAGAGAATGAGGGATAATAATCCCAAAGCAGTATTTTTCCAGCGAATAATAGAAATAAAAATGAAAATGAATGAAATAGAAGAAAATATATAAGGAAAATTGGAAATAATTGTGAGATTTCGTTCAAAAATTAAACTTGCACCAAAACCTCCAATACCTAATGAATACCAACCAATAATATAAAAATATTCATTGTCCCAACCTGGAAATAGATCCCATATTAAAAATCGATCTAATGAGAGAAACACAAATCCTAAAATATAAGCCAATTGAAGGAATCCATAAGCAAAAAGAATTTGACTGGTAAAGGGAGAACTTTTTTTATAAATAAAACTGCGATATAGAGCAATACCAGCAGCCTGTAGATATAAAATAATAATGAGAAAAGAAATTGGTATAAAAAAACCGAGATTTGGGGAAGTTGGAAAATATATTTCCAGAATCATTGTCAACAATTCCACATTATTTTATGAACGTAAAAGTTCAACCATATTTTCTTCATGGAAAATCTCAGCATTTGTAATTGGTATAAACGCAATTTCTCCTTTTTTAATGGGCCCATAAACGGTGAAATCAATACCTACAAATGGTTCAATCTTTTTGGTTGCTAATATTCTTTGAAATTGGATATTATCCATAGAAATAGATAATTTTCGATCTAAAGACGTAGAAATAGGTGAATCATCAGTTATAAAAATGGAATTTAAGGGTTCTTGACTAATTTTTTCAATTTCTATACTATCCGAATTTAATTCTTCAGAATCGATGTCTGCAATAGATGTCATTTCGGAATTTTTTATGTTGAGTGAACTATCACTATGAATTTCGGTTTTATTATTTAAATCTTCTCCATCTAAGTTAGATTCTGGGAACGAAATAAAATTATTCGGACTTCGCAATGGTTGTAATATCTGTTGTTTAGCTTTGGAAATTCCTCTAAATGCAGGATGCAACTGTTGGTAAAACCTTTTTTCAAAGCTAAATAAGGTTTCTTCCTGAATTGGTTCATTATGTTGAGCAGCTTTAATTATTTTTTCTTCTCGAATTGCTAAAAAATCTGAGATCATATATTGAATATTGGCAAGAGATTTCTGAATTATCAACTGAATAGTTAAATTCTCGGCTTCTTTCAGTTGTCGTCGGAGTTCATTGCCTAAAAGACGGATTTGGGGAAAAAATCTTTCTTGATCAATAAGTTTCTGCAATTTTTTGGATGAATGTGCTCGTTTCCAAGCTCGAAATAGTTGATTATATATTTTTTCTTGAGTTATTCCATCCATTTTTATTGCTTCCGATTCTGATTTAATCATTTGTGGTTGAATTATCACTTTTGCTTGCCAATGTTATGTATGCATTCAATTTTTATTAATTTTTTATTAATTCCGCGACATCTTTGCACAAAAGAAAAATTCCAACATTTAATGGAAGCGTATATTCTTGACCATGAATTAAATTATCATATATCTTATTTCCAATGCGTATTGGAGGGCAAATTGGCGCGGTAATCTTCAGAGTTAACCGATTGGGGCTATTTTGTGGAAATGTAAGAGCATCAACTAAGGGATCAAACTCATCCAATTTATCATAGGGAACATCCACCACTCTTAATCCTGCTTTTCCATGTATTGACCCTTCTAAGCGGATTAAACGATGAAGATCGATTGAAACCACCACATCTATGTCAGCTTTAATTCGATCCCGTAAAATCTCGAAAATACGATGCCAAGTAGCAAGACCTACATGGGGAATTCCCCAAATGCGATTCTTAGATTCGATTCGATGCATTAATTCTAATCTTTGGTCGATAATATGGTGTAAAACATTAGAGCGAATCGGAGTTCCATATCGCGGCTTGGTAAAGACTTCTTGAATGGCATTTTTTCCTTTTGCCAAGACTTGATAGAATTCATACGCAATTTTTCCCGGCCATCCAGGTTGATCAATAGTAAATCCAACCATATTCGCTTGAATGGTTTTAAAATTCCAAACATTATAAGAAAAACCTTGGCCTGTAACATAATCTGCAATCTCTCTTCTTTCTTCTTGATCTAAAGCACGAAAAACTTCCGATTCTATGCGAACATGATAACCACGGTGACCAGAAAAGTTGAGTTTAATCGCAGAAAGAGGAATATTAAAATCTTTTAGTAAAAATCCGTCAATCAAGTGATGAACTTGTTCTTTCGAAATATTTAGGCATTCATCACAGATCCAAACCACCTTTTTAAATTTCTTATTATGGCAATCGGGACATTCTTCAGGTTTATCCCCTATCAGTAATTTACCACAATTTTTGCACATTACGTAATTGTGAGTATGCTGACAAGAAGTAGGAATATGATCTGAATCAATATCTACCACGAAATCACAACCTAAATACCCTTTATTCTCCATTTTATCTGCAGATGGAATAGAATAAATACTGGCACTGCGGTAACTATGCCTTGGAGCATATTTTATCAAATAATTTAATAGAAAAGATTTATCAGGATAACCAATATGTCTTTGCATTCCCGGATAATCCCAGCGAATAAAGGCAAATTCTCTTTGATTTAAGTTGCTTATCGCTGGGTAATCGTTAAAATGCGACTTGTAATATGCTTGAAACAATTTTTGTAAGTATAATTGGGTTAAATTCATAACAGATCACTTTTCTTTGGATGGATTGGTTGGCTTTGATGAAGATGATGAAGATGATGAAGTTTGAGAACATGGAAAAGATTGTGAAGAATGTGAAGTTGAAGAAGATGAAGTGTTTGAAGTATTTGAAGGAATTTGGGTCCTGTGAATTCTGTTTAATTCAACTTTTTTCCAGAAAATATAATCGTTAATGGGATTTTTTATTGGATGAATAGTTCCATCTTTCCATTTTGCACCTTGTACACAAAGTTTATCCCCAAATTGTGGATTATCTGCTTTGCATAAACGAAAACTTTTCAATTTCGCACAGTTGTACATTTTATACTTCTTTCCTTTTCCCCCCGAACCAGCCGCAAATTCCACTTGATACCTCGCAATTGATTCATCGAAGTCAGGGATAGTTCTAAAAATATCCACAGTTTCTTCTATAGTATGGTTTGTATTCAGAAAATAAAAAGCAATGGCTAAGCGTTCATTATGAGATAAGTTTTCACCTTGTGAAGCACGATATAGAATCATTTTCATACAAGGCGGGAATAAATCATATTCAATTTTTTCATCACTTAAAAAACCCGAAGAAGAAAACTTTTTTGTATTTTCCTCCACAAATTTTTCTACAACATTTAAAATCCGTTTAATAGGCGGAATTTTTTCGATTTCTTCCTTAATATCTGCATCAATGATATTGTAATCAGGTTTAGTTTTATTTCTAACCATTTCTCTTAATAATAAAATTACGTCATCACGGATTAGGTGTACTTTACCATTTTGGAAAATCCGATTAATTAATTTCCATCGATCCCCAGTTAATTTTGTTGCAACCTTCAGATACGAATGAAAATCCATTTGAAAAGGATATATTACATTATCAATTTGGTTTTTGGGAGTTACTTCACAAAGTAATCCAAGATTACGGCAGATACTTTGTAATTGAATATTATTATATTTAATACCAGACCGAGTACGGGTCGAAATTGTAGATTTTAATTCATTTTGACAATGCTTGGCATAGATATTAGCCATGGCATTTCCAAGTATACGATTTCCTAATAATGAAAGAAGCATTTGAATAACGGGATACATCGCTAAGTTTGTGACATCACCTGATGAAAAGGGATAATTTTCCTTGGATTCTGCACAATAATTAAAAAATTTAATAATGCGAGATTCTAATTCAGGAAATTCGCTAAAAAGCTGTTGGATCATGACGACTAAAGATATCTTCTCCGCATCTTCATCTGAAAATCCCAATTTTTCCATCAATATAGCACTACTGCCATTAAGCCATGGAAATTGGAGAAAATATTGAGAAGGAAGAGAAGGTTTGGAACTCATAATTACTCACTTCTGAGTATATATTTTATGATATATGGAGCTTCCGAAGAAAGTTCTGCCTTTATAAATTCACTGTATTCAAATTTAATAATTTGATCAAATTTTTTAAATAGTAAAAAATTTGTTTTACAGAAGTGAAAAACTATGAAGATTAATGAAATTATTGCTTCATGGAAGCCTGTTAAACGTTGGGTTACCCTAATTAGCTTTCTATTATCTTTCTCGACATTAGCTTTGCTAATATGGGTAATTTCTTTGCCAAGAAATATGCAGTTGTTTAAGTGGAGCCCTCCACAAAGACAGATTTTTATTATAGTTTGCATCGTTGCAGCTATTGTGCCATTAGGATTTGTATTTGATTTCATTTTTCGAATGAAAAAAAATGTAATTTCAAAAAAAATCCCTGGAAAATATGTATATGCCTTAGTATTAATTGGAATAATACTACCAAGCGCATATTTGATTTATCTATCTCCTTACCATCACGTGGGGGATAAAGCACCTGAACTCATGATTATTGATCAACCAGGTGTGAGTGGTTATCCAAATTTAGCCGTAATGTTTTATACTCAAAAGGCCACCACCGAATTCATTAATTATGGCACAAGTATGTCTGACATGGACACTCAAGTTCTTGATTCGAATCCGATCCATTCACATGTTTTTGTTTTAAAAGATCTAAATCCCGGTATACAATATTTTTACCAAATTAATGGAGAAGGAAAAATATATAATTTTACCTATTTTCCTGCATCTACCAATGATTTAAAATTCGGAATTAGCTCCGATGTGCATATAGGAGCAGAAGATTGTAATTTAACGGCAGTTACTGGAATTTTGGAACAAATGGTTAATCCTACAAATTCATATAATGCCTTTTTCTGTTTAGGAGATATTGTTGATATGGGAAATGATGACAGCATGTATCAAGAACAAATTGAATTATTCTCCCCATATACAACCGCAATTCCATTTCGGAACATGATAGGTAATCACGATGGATGGTTCGGTGGAGTAGAATTTTGGAAGGACTATTTTTATCCTGTAAATGCACCAAGTAATTCCAGCGATTCTCAGCTGTGGCATCAATATGATTTTGGTCCCAATATTCATGTTTTTAATTTAGACTTAGAATGGGGAATAGAATCATACACGGAAGCTCAAAAGGTTTGGTTTGAAGAAAAACTGCAAGCATTGGATCCCGATGACTGGATTATCGTTATGAACCATGCCTATTATTACGCTTCAAGCACAGAATATGATGGAATCCCTTGGTATGACAATCCTGATATGATTAACACTTTCCAACCATTATTTAAACAATATGGGGTGGATTTAGTGTTCGCAGGGCATGATCACCAAATGGAGCACATCGCCCAAGATGGTGTTGACTACTTCATTGTTGGTGCAATGGGCGGTTATCGTGATAAAGATCCAACTTTTTACTCGGAAAATTCGCAATTCTTTGATAACACTCATTTTGGATTTGCAGATGTGCAATTTAATGGAGTTAATGTCACAGTTTCATTCAGAACTCCAGAAAATACTTTGCTTTATAATGTTACAATTAATCAATAAGAGAAATTTGCTATTTACCGTAGTTTTCTCTTCTTTTTTATATTATATTCATAGTTATTATGAGGTCCCAAAGAGTTGCACTCTTCTCCGATTATCGCATCGTTTATCGATAATCATCATCGCGAACGATTAAATTTAATGTAATATCTTTTTCAAAAAAAGTTCAGAGCGATTACTAAGAGAAATATACGCATCTTGGTTATTTTCTAAGATGGAAGGCTCAATCCAAATTGGAATTTCTAAGTTTTTCATATACAGTTCAACAAGTTTTTTATGTAAACTTTGCTCCAATTGTACTCGATCTTCTGCGGAAAATTTCTGAGAATAATCGCAAATTCTCACATGATAGAAATCTATCAATCCTCATCATTGGCTGGTTTTTTCCAGAGTTATTAATAACACTGGTGTTTTCATTTTCTTTGCTTCAGAATTCACATATTTCATAGCTTTCGTAGAAATTTTCATCCCATCACCCATTATGTATCCGATATTGATTTTTCTAAAAAATTTAACGCTTTAATATTTCCAAAGGTTCTAATGTCAATTATTCCTGAATTCATATATTTTTCGGTATTTCGAGAGAAATATACTTTGATATCATCAAATTTTTTGATATCTACAATTTCTTCTTTACGAATCTTTTTTCCAAGGATAATACGCGGGATAAATTCAGTACTGCAACAAGATCTCATAGTGATTTCTACAATGGTTAATTCTTGTATGCTTTTTTCTTGAAGGTATTTTTTAGCTTTTTCGGTTATGTGCATGATTTCTCCCTTGATGAAATATCCTTGCAAAAAAATTAGGGATCTAAATATTTAACAGTTAAATTTGCAATATGTTCTGCCAATTTAGTGCAATATTCATGATTTTTCCATTTAAAGTCATTTAAAGGTCCTTTTTCAATTTCTTCATATTCTTGGGGGTTGAAAAATTCATTTAAGAATATACTTTCCACGGGTTTAACTCCTATACTTTCGACTCCCTTTTTGGCGCAGGCTTTATCGCATCCATCTATAGTAATACATGGAAATTTTTTCACAAAATTTTGTTCTTGTTCATCTCCCGCTAAAAAGAGGGGAACGCAAACCGTGGTTGTCATTCCTTTTAAGTATTCATCCAAAACTTTTCTTGTAGCAAGGCGCGAAATGGTTCCACACGGATATTCTTCCCCACTACATGAAAGTAGTCCAACAAATTTTGGTTTAAACATTTATGCTTCACCGTGTACACTAACTAATTCATCAATTAACTCTGAGATTTCGATTCCAATTCGTTTTGCGAGTTGCTGACCATCTTGACCAGGATCAGAAACATTTCTGGTATTAACCTTCAAATCACGATTTTTTACCAAGAATTTCGCCACTAAAAAAGATTTAGAAACTTCTGCATCTTTTTCAAGTAAGTGTTTATAGGCACACCTTTTTGAGCAACCGTCAATAGTGATATTATAATTATGATGCACTTTTGCTACAGATTCATCATCACCAGTAACCAATCGAGCCAAGCATAATAATTCCGCATTTTCGGGTTTTAAATTTTCCTTTATCTCAAAAGCAGCCCATCGGCTAATCGTACCGAATGCTTTTCCAATACCACTACACGGTAATACATTTACTTTGGTTTTGTTCAATATTGTAACCCCTCTTCTTTAATTTTTTCTTCTAAAAATTCAAAATACTGATATGGATTCATCAAATCATCGATTTCTTCCTTATAATTAGGACATTTTACTAAAACAATCCATCCCTTCAAATATGGATCTTCATTAATCCATTCAGGATATTCTTCTAATTCATGATTTACAGCCAGAACTTCCCCGCTGAATGGAGTTAATACTTCATTTACAGTTTTACTGGACTCGATATTTGCGACGGCTTCGAATTGATCGATTTTATCTCCTATTTTAGGCAGTTCACATATTAAAATATCGGCCAATTTTGTTTGCAAATAATCGGTAATCCCAATGAAGAATTTCCCTTCCCCAATATGATAAGCCCATGCTTCATTCCAATTAAAAAAGAGGTTTTTATCATTCACTGGAACTTTGAAATGAAATTTTGAAAACTCCGCTTCCAAAAACTGAGAGTATTCGGGATTAAATTCAACCTTATTTTCTGGTTTGGTTTCCATATTTTGACTTTTTTCTAAAAAAACCTCGATTTGGCTTAGAATCTGATTTGATATGGATTTAACGGCTTCATGATCTTGATAATCAAGGGTAGCCTGACCTTTCTGTGGAAGTTTTATATCTTTTATGATTTTAGGTATGCTTATAATTAAATTTGGTTTTATTTTGCGCTGATTTAAGATTTTATTGACACATTGAATAGCACATCCATTTAAAGCAATAGTATTGTCACCCAAAATGCTTTCTTTGTATTCACCTGCGGCTATTTGAGATATGGAAGGCTCTAATGTTATTTTTGACGGATTTGCGCGTTTTAAATGTAAAATGGCTAAAGTGCAAAGTTGGCCTAATAATTTTTCACATCCCATACAAGGTATAACAATGTTTTTCTTCATGACTTGTACCTCACTTTGAATTTAAATCTTCGATTGAGTTGAGAACATCTTCAAGATACATTAAACCAGGTCCACCACTCATTACCACCGCAACTAAACTCGCTTCAAGAATCTCTTCTTTGGTTGCCCCAGCTTGCAATGCATTAGCCACATGCCAAGTAATGCAACGATCGCATTGAGATTTGACGGACAATGCAACCGCAATCAATTCTTTAAATTTTTTAGATAAAGCTCCAGCTTTTTCAGTTTCAAATATAAATTTTTGAAAACTTTGCATCCATTTTGGATTAAATTCTCCTATTTCTTTCATACTTTCGTTAATTTTTGTTAATTTTTCTTTGACATTCACTTTGATATTCACCTTTTTTAGAGATTTATTTTGATTTTAAGCTTGCTTTGATTTGTTTAATTTGGGCTAAAACTTCCTTTTTGGGTTGAAAAATCATGGCATCTTTCGGGCACATTTTCAAACAAGCTTGGCAAAATACAACACAATTTTTAGGATTTACAACATGAACTTTCCCATCAACCATAGAATAAACCCCATGTGCGCAAAAATTAACACAATCTCCGCAATCGTTACATTTGGAATAATCCAAAGTTGGGAACCAATCAATATCCTTTCGATCAACACCCATAAAGCGATGTACTTGTTTAGGAATATTATTCGTTTGAATCCGCTCCTTGGTTAATAACACCCCAATCCGATAGTTGAGATTCTATCGCTTCGAAAGCTTCATCTGTGGTCATATTTCTTACATCGAGAGGTCTGACCCATTCTTCAAAATCTAATCCCGCTTCTTTAAAACCATGTCCAATCAATTTTCTTTGCATATTAGGAGAACAGCCTGCTAAGAAGTATTTTATGCCATTTTTTCTCACTAAATCAATCATATTCGCTATGAATCGATCTCCATCTACTTCACACATTTGAGGATGGACAATTGCCCATTCTACTGGTAATGCCAACCTAACTTGATTGATTAAGTCCCAAACATTCATGGTGGCAAATCCAGGGCAATCACCAGTACAAACGCAGAGTATAAAACCAACCTTTGACATGTGAAATATAGGTTCTAATTAAATTAAAATGTTTTGAAAAATTTTAAACTGGCTATGTAAATGTAATGGGATTTGAGTAAAGGAAAGAGCAAGGAGATCTATAAGGTTTTTTTGAGATTTGCAGCAGTGTAGTATATAGTAAAATGACCCCGATTTCGTCCAACAATTAACCCCGCTTCTTCTAACTTTTTAATGTGATGCGTTATAGAGCCTTCGGATAATCCGAGGATTTTTGACAGCGAACAATTGCACTGTTCACTTCTTTGAAGAAGATGGTATATCAATAATCGATGTTTGTTGGCCAAGGCACTGTATTGTTTTAATTCTTTTATGAAATCTTGAGATTGGATAATCTTTTCCTTAATATTTTGGTTTTTAGTCAAAAAATCGGTAGAATTTTGAGAACTATCGCAAACTTTGAGAAAATCTTTGATTCTGGAATTCACACTAATATAAAAGTCTCCATTTATTTAAATTGTTTTGATCATTGTAAAAATAATTTAAAAAATACACCAATTTGTTTATACTCCGCAACTTGGGCAGAATTGAAAGTGTCAAGTAAAATGATAAAAACAATTGATCTGCTTGTTGCTGGAATTAGATCAAAGAATCATTCCATTCGCTTTCATTTAATGTTTATCATTCCATATTTATCAAGCACTTTAGTCTTCGTACATTGAATCGTCGTCTTCTTCGACCCGCGGAGCCAGAAAATAAAGCACATGACTCGAATTTAATATATCAAAGTTAATTTTCAACGGAGCTTCCGTACGCAGTTCCGCGGTCAAATTTTGTGCAATAGAACCCATTTTTAATATATTTTTCAGAAAAGCGATAGAGAAAACCCCCACACTTTGCTCTTTGAAGTCAGACGAAATCAGTTCCTCTTTTTCCAACACGTATTCCATATCTCCGATGCTCCCGTTGGTGGAAAAGGTTAAGTTTGGCATAGCTTGAATTTGCAAAACTTCGGCAAAGATTTCAGCATCTTTGATGGCTTCATCTAAATAGCCGATATTGAAGGTACATATATTATCAAATTCTAAATTGTTTAGAGCATTTACATCAATCTCTTCCCCATCATAATCGATCAAACTCATGGTAAACCTTCGTGCTTTCTTGGCTTCTGGAGGTTTCATAGCAATAATCAGCTTTTTTGCTTCAGGATCGTGAGATAATGTAATCTCGTCATTGCTACCACTTCTTTTCAGGATTTTTACCATATCTTCTAAATTTATTCCTAATTCATAGAGTTGATCCGCTTGAAATTCATCCAGATCATCTTTATGTAAAACTAAGGAAACCAAACAGATGTGGGAAACATCCATGGCAGTCATTGAAATCCCTATTTCTGGATCTACTTTCAACACCGTTTCACTGATGATGGAAGAAATTGCATCAAATATGCCACGAATCATTTTTGCATCTTTAATCTTCACGGTAAACATAGTATTCGCCTCGGGTATTAATCACCTTGTAATATGAATGTGTGTGTGGAACCTCAAATAAATCAATATATTAACCTTACAATAATCATTCTCGATTTTTGATGTTTATTAATCTCTACCTCAGTGATTTTAAAAATAAAGAGAGGTATAATTTATTTGACTATCGATGGCCGAACTATCTCCCGACGAACTACATCCGGCACAATTTTATGCCAAAAAACTAATTGGTGATCTGCAACCTGCAGATGGTTTAGTTCAATTAACCGGTTACGCCCGCAATAAAAACGCAAATGATGATTTCTACTTGGATGATACCACTGGTCAAATCCAAGCGCAGAATATCCCTGAAGAAAGCCCTCAGATTACCGAAGGAAATCTTTACCGGGTTTTTGGAAAATATGAAATTGACGGAACAGGGACTCCCATCATTACGGCTCACATTGTACAAGATATGCAGAATTTAGAGTTTGATTTGTTTTTAAAAACAATGAAGAAATGGAAAGAACTTCCATAACTCTGTTCTTCCAACTCTACTCTTCTATCTTTACACTTCTAACCCCGCTTTTCTAACTCAGCTCTTCTATTTTTTTTCTTGAAATTCTACCGATCAATCAACTAAAATCAAAGGAATCTCCATTTCATCCTTACTCCAACCCCCATGATTCCCAATCATCTTCTCTTTGCTTTCTCCCAATAACCTCTCTCTAAAAACGTAGTTGTCCTTCATGAAAAGCAGATAATCCCCTACTCTTTCAATAAATCTCGGATGTGGTTCATATAATCCAAAAATACCCTCTTTTAAAGCGCGATCCAAGGACCAAAGTTCACCAAAATCGCTGAAATGTCTATTCATATACTGTTCAAATGCCGAAATTGTTCGAGGTCGTACATACAAAAAGGGTACCCGCCCCTCCCCTACTATAGGTAATGTGAGCATGGATCTTAATTCAGGATAATCATGTAGCCATAAGGTGCGATCGTCTGGAGTATCTACCAATCCATGATCAGCTGTCAGAATTATGCGGACAGCAGGAACCTTTTCCTTTACTTTATCTACAAATCTCCCAAATTCAAAATCCAAGGCCTCAAACTGTTGTTGAGTTTTTTCGCTGTGAATTCCGTAAATATGCGAATGAGAGTCGAAATCCGGCCAGTAGGATAGAAGATAGGCGGGAGAATTTTTAGAAGTAAGGGTTTTCAACATAGTTTTAAAAAAATTCTTGATATTCTTAGACCGATATTTCAATTCACGCGATTTTCTCACAGCATATGAACTATATGGTGTTCGAAAAATAGGTTTAGGAAAAAGAGAAGCCGATGCACATGGAAGTTTGGCCGCAAATGATGGAAAATCAAAAATATCAGTGGTAACCAGATCATTATACAATAGTGGTGTTCGAAAACCTCTGATATTCATCAGAAGAATGGTACTAACAACACCCATTTCTCGCAGATAAGTAAACCAAGCGGGAACCCCGTGATTTAATGGCGCAACTCCTGAATAATACGAGGTCATAGCAGCGGCAGTGGTTGAAGGAAAAACAGAAGTCATAGACCCCCGCAAATAACGTCGAAAGTTAGAGTTCTTATCTTGTTTGAGGAGGTAATTGTATCCCAAACCGTCTATCACAATCAAAACCACAGGTGAAGAATCAGTTTTGCCTTCATGTGTTCTGTCGAGAAAATTGGGGGGAAAATCGCGTAAAGAAGGATATTTCATATTAATACCAAAATGATTACCGATGGTGCTCATTAAATTTACCAAAGAGCCACCATTATAATCTGGAAAAAGCATAAGAATATTACATGCTCATTCCTTTAAGAATTTAACAATTTTTTTCACTGGAATTTGGAAGTCTGGAATCTACAATTAGAAAAATAACTTATAAAAAAGATCTAGTCAAATGCAGTGATCGACTAGTCAAAGGTGGGATAGAATGACTATTAGTAACAATATATTAATACTCTCGCCAGCGATGTTTGCACCGTACGCATGAATAAAAAGTGGTTGCAGGTTCATCTGCTGAACGAGTCTGATATTGTTCATAATAGGCTTCAAAATAACCACATTCGGGGCATTCCACCCGAGTTTTCGGTTTCAACTCTAAATTATCAGATTTTTCATCCAAAACCCGGGTTTTGTTATCCGCAATCTTCTTCTCAATACGTTTTGATTTCTTTCCCTTGCGTTCCTTCTTCTTCTCAATGGGTTTTGAATAACCGCAAGCCAAACACATCATTACAAATTCGCCGTTCTCGTTTTTCTTCTTCCGAAGCAGCTTCTCACAATTTGGACAAAATTCAACCATATAATCACCAAAATATTTTTCAAATGACGTTGTTAATAATTATCGCTTTATCATTTCATCGCTCTATCGACATTAGCGTCTTTATCACCAATAAGTCGAGTAAAATCAGATGCATTAGAAACTTGCTCCTATTATGGAAACAAGGTTAAAAAAGTTATCCCATAGATGTTAGGTCTTCCCGCTCTGCCAAGATTATTGAAGCAGAATGTATTCGGGCTATTTAAGATAAGACTTCGGAAATTTTTGTCAAGATTCGAGCTTTTCCACCAGTAGATTGAACCAATTGTTTCTCACACACGAAACATTTCACTTCTACGGTTGCACAACCGAAAACTATTTGCTCTGCACCGCAATTTAAACATTTGATGCGCAAAAATCGACTTTTGGGTTTAGGAATTATCTCATTCTTTTTTGCATTCATTATTATCATCTTATAATTTGATTATTTGTTTAAGATCTCGAATTTCTTCAAGCGTATAGCCTTCCCAATCACAATACGATTGCACTTTGTGCACTTGTAGGTTGGAGTTGTCTTCTTATTCACCTTAGCTTGATTATGTTGGATCGGCTTAGGTTGTGATCCGTAACCCTTTTTCTTTCTGGCATAACGTCGGTTGCCTTGGGCAGATTGGGTATCTTTTCCTTTTTTGTAGATCGACACTTTGTGAACGGTGTGTTCTTTGCATTTAGGGCAGTAAATCCGTTTTGATTTGGGAAATTTCATAATGATTCCTTCAACGAAATTCTAATAAATTTGGAAGTTGCGCATGAATTTTTAATTTTTTGATTTGCAGATTTTCACAAATTGATAATTCTCTAGTTATTGAAAAGCATGGATTTTATAGAAAATTTATTACATATTATTAAGTTGATAAAAAAAAACGAAAAATGATAAAAAAAGTGGCTCCTTTATAGGGATGGGAAAATGGATTTTTATAATATGGATGTTATTTCCGCGAAACAATTTAATCGGGAAGATATTGAAGAGTTAATCCGACTTGCTAAAACAATAGAAAAGGATAAAGCCAATTATGCACAATTACTCCAAGGAAAAGTGATGGCAACGCTGTTTTTTGAACCATCTACCAGAACTAGACTTTCATTTGAAAGTGCTATGCTTCATTTGGGTGGCAGAGTATTGGGATTTTCAGAAGCAGGGACATCTTCTGTTAAAAAAGGAGAAACTTTGGCTGACACCATTCGAACAGTTGCGAATTACGCCGATACAATAGTTATCCGTCATAAAAAGGAGGGTGCTGCGAAATTAGCCCAGGAATTTTCGGAGATCCCCATTATAAACGCGGGAAACGGTTCACAAGAACATCCCACCCAAGCTTTGTTAGATATGCTTACCATTCAAGATTTAAAAGGTACTTTAGACAATTTGAAGGTGGGATTAATTGGTGATCTAAAATATGGCCGAACTGTGCATTCTCTGGCACATCTCTTTTCAAAATTTAATTCAGAACTCTATTTTATAAGTCCAGAACAGCTTAAGATGCAATATCGTGTGATAGATTCCCTTAAATTAAAGAAAGTTCAATTTACCGAAACATCTAATTTTAAAGAAGCCCTGTCTAAGTTAGATGTAATTTACATGACTCGGATTCAAAAGGAACGTTTTGCCGACTTGGAAGAGTATGATAAAGTCAAGGATATGTTTATTTTAACCCATGATGATTTAAAACGAATTAAGAAAGATGCTATAATTTTGCATCCATTACCCCGTGTGAATGAGATTGATCCAAAAATTGATAAAGATCCTCGCGCGCAGTATTTCAAGCAGACTTACTATGGTTTGATGATGCGGAAGGCAATATTAGCCAGCATTCTGCTCAAGAATCCTTTGGATTAAGTGATTATTTTTTCTTGATTGTTTTTTTTTTGATAATTTTTGTTTTGATAATTATTTTGTCGGTTTTTGTTGATGGTTTGATATTAAAGCATAGGTTTTATTGGAGATTGCCCCCCATATAAATATATTAACATTTCTCCCTTCAGCGCGTGATCCTCCAATGTCAGATAAATCTAATGAAACCATTGAACCACTGGTAAATTATCTAGGGGCGCTAAAAAACGAAACACGTATTGCTATCGTTCAAATTCTCAGCAAACACAAGACTTCCATCGAGTATAGTGAAATTCAAAAAGAATTGGGAGATAATTTTGGAATTTCTTCAAATTTATCCTATCATCTGAAAATTTTAAAAGCCCACATGATAATTAGCGGGGATGAAAACGGCTATATATTGACAGATATGGGGCAAAAAACCCGCACATTTCTACATTCTGTGGAAGAGGTGGTTACTCCAGAAACACCCATTCGAATTCGGACTTCTAAATATGCTATAGAATTTTTCGATGAGTCGGTAATTGAACGTAAATTGCAAGAAGAAGCCGGGATGCCTGCAAATATCGCTAAAGAAATTGCCGGTGAAGCAAAAACTCGACTGAAAAAGGCGAAAGTAACTTATCTCACCGCCCCATTGGTTCGAGAATACATCAATGCTATTCTAATTGAACACCATTACGAATACTATCGGGCGAAACTCACTCGGTTGGGAGTTCCACCATTTGATATCACAAAAATGCTGTCAACTCAGTGGTGTTCCACCCCAAAATACCTCCGAACTCAATTGGGAAAACAGGTAATGGAACAGTACGTATTGTTAAATATGTTGCAGCGAAAATATGCAGATGCCTTCCTCACGGGAGAATTTCTATTTGCCGACTTAGAGCGTTTTGGTACGAGTCCTTTGGAGCTGGTGATAACTGGAGCGCAATTTGAAGTAATTCTTAACAGATTCTTAAACAATCGACAAAAAACAGTTTTCAATGAATTGAAATTATCACAATTCCAAGGTGAACCATTGCCGAACTCGATATTTGATCTTCAGATGATAGATTTAGTCCATGTTATTCAGAATTTTTTCCAATTGATTGCCCCATTCTTTCCAGAAGGTCTTAATATCTTGAGGTTCGACCTATTTTTAGAAAAATTTTTGACAAAACAATCTGAAGTTGAACCAAAGCAAGCCCTTAAATGGCTGCTGGATTATTGGAATCCTTTTTCTCAGCAAAATTGGAAAATTACCTTAGAAATTTCTTTAATTGCAAATTACACGGATTTATCGCCGCTATTAAAAATTTACGGAGACGATTTGGGTAGATTAATGGAAAGTAAATTCAAACAAACAAATAACCAAGAGAAAGATAAAGCGCAGGCAAATTTTATCCAAAAAGAAAATAAACAGAATCATGCTTGTTTTAATAATTATACCATATTACCTACGTTGATAATTCACGGACAAAAATCTGACATTAAACCTTTGGTAAACATGGAAGATTTCTCAAAATTGACCCATTTCCAACAATTACTTTTAATGGTTCTGCTACATCCCCAGGTTAAATTTGACCAATACACAAAATGGGGCTGGCCCTTCGTGGACCATATTTACACCAACCTTCATATTCCGATAGCCATCGAAAAATACGCATTATTCAAGCCAGCGGTGGTATTAGAAAAGATTTCCATCAATTTACTAGCTCTGTATTTTGATTCCAACCGCGACTTATCAACATTCTGGAAAAAACTGGAAATTGCCTTATTCCAAGTTTTTGACTTTTTTGAACAAAAATACTCCCAATTGAGCCGTCACCTTCCTCAATTCTCTAACTGGGTCGATATTCAATCATTGGTATTCCCTCAATCTGCATCTCAAGCCAAGTTCATTCCAAACGGCAGAATGGTGGGAGCCGTGTCTTTCCATGGCTTAGAAGAAATGATCTTTATGCACACGGATTTATTCTTACGGATGCAGCCCAAAAACCGTCAGTTGGCGGTTAAAATTATGGATTTCATGCAAAAATTGTTGGATAAACAGAATCTTGATGAAAAAAACCCCATACATTATGTCTTGGCAGAAATACACCCTCAGAAGGAATTATTGCACCCTTCAAATGATATTTTAACGAAAGTTATACAAAAACAACAAAAATTATACGGCGAATCTACTTGTCGTAGTTCATTTTCATTGAACTTTGCCGATCAAATCCCCACTTCCTCAATTGGTTTAATACTAAAGATTTTCAGAGATCTACAAGCATCATCCTTTAAAGAACTAACCTTGCGCTTCCAAATCCCGCTCCACTCACTTAATATAGAGAAATCAAACGCAACATCCTCAATTAATAAAGCACAAGTAATCTTTTCCCCCGAAACGCTCGAAAATATCCGACAACTCCTTTCTATCAAAAATTACTTGCTTGATATATCTTTTCTTTTTAGTTAAGTATTTTTAAAATCAAATCAATGGTTTCCTGTTGGATAGTAGCCACCTCTTCTTTTTCATTTTGAATATCATGAATCAATGCAATGCTCTTTTTCACGATAGCTGTAATTGCTTCATAAGTTAAATCCAAATTATCAAAATGAAATTGATTTGCTTCTCTACCACGGCGCAAAAAACCTTTGATAGTATCACTTAATACATCAGCATATGCATTTCCCACAATTTGATTCTCAATTAGGTAATCTTCTCGGCTTTGGGCCTTATTTCCATAAACATAGGGAAGAACCAATTCAAAAATCTTCTGAAAAAGGTTTGAAAGATTTTTTGCAATGGTTTCACTACTAGTGATAACTTGTTCTATTTCTTTTTTTGATTGTTTAGCAATCTCAAAAAATATATAATATAAACACTCTTGCTTCCCACCGGGAAAATATTTGTAAAAAGTTTTTTTACTAATATGCATATCTTGAGTGACATCGCTGATAATTGTATCGACCATGCCATAGTTGAAGAAATATTCTTTAAATTTCGCTGCAATAGCTTTTTTTTTCTCAAATTGTCCCGATCGATCTACCATTTAATATCCCGAGAAAATTAACCCAATACATTATTTGAATGTTCACATCAGAAATCAAAGGATAGAATGATGTAATAAATGAAATAATAAATAAAGAACGAAAAAAGAAGTGAAATTAGCACTTAACGGGCAGAAATAGCCACTCGTTCCATTTCATCTTTCCGCTTGACTGCTGCAGAATTAGTATCATTACGACTGGCCAAAATCAACTCATTTGCTAATAACTCATCAATGGTTTTAATATTATTATAGGCTTTACCAACAGTAGCCTGCACTAACAATTTCAAAGATAAATCTACTCGCCTCTGAGGTGCAATGTCCACAGCTTGCTGATAGCTAATTCCACCTAATGAAATTCGAGTGGTTTCTTCTCGAGGTGCAACATTTTCAATGGCATTAATTAAAACTTGAATTGGATTCTCGCCAGTTTTTTGTTCTACAATTGCAAAAGCGTTGTAAACAATTCTGATAATTTTTTGCTTCTTACCCATGTTTTGAGATGACCCTCGACCTTTAATTCTTTTTTTAACCAAACCCGGTGTCATTATCTTGTTGATAAAACGCTCAATAATCGAGATATGTTCGGTTTTCCAGAAGCGTTTGTGTTGATGTTTACCACCAGAGTGAGGAATGATGACGGGTTCGAGATTAATATAATTTTGCAGGCTGATATCATGAACTTCCACACCTTCATAAGACCAACGATTGAATAATTTTATTTGAGCCTTCTGACGTCGGGTTCGTTTCTTTTTCGATTCTTCATCTGCTTCTTCTTCAGATTCTTCCTCAGTTTCAATTTCATCGACAAGAACTTCAGAGGGATTTTCGTTTTCTTCATCTAAGTTCTCTAAAGCAGCTTCTTCTAATTCTTTTTCTTCAGAATCAGCTTTGTTAGATTCTTCTTCAGCCTTTTCTTCTTTTGATTTACGTTTTGCGACCATAATTATCCACATCCATTGTATTAGCGAACTGCCCGCTCCTTTTTACCTTTAATCATGGCATCTAAGCTAACACCGTTAACTTTGATCACTTTCCAACGAACACCGGGTAAATCTCCAATGGCTCCACCCATAGCGCCACCAATTCCTACTACTGTGACTGCATCGTGTTCTTCTACGAATGTAAGGGCCGAATCTCCTGGTAAGAAAGCGCTAACTTGTTTCCCATTTTTTCGTAATTGGACCCGCACACATTTTCTGATGGCTGAGTTGGGTTGTTTTGATTCTACTCCTACCTTTTCTAGGACGATACCTTCTGCCATAGGGGCAGCTTCAAGTGGGTCGGTTTTTTCTTTAATTCTTAAAGTGCGGCGTTTGTAAATTCTATCGCTCCAACGGAAACGTTGACGTTTTTTTTTCAAAGCGCGTGCTGCGAATTGTCCACGTGGACTTTTACTTTTTCCCATAGTAATAATAACTCCAATAATCGATAATCGTAATATGCGATAAGGAAATCAACCTTCCATATAAAATAAAATTTTGGGTTGTGTGAAAAAAAATGGCTTGTCACCGCACTACAGTAAAATTTAAAAAAGAGGATGAAGAATATACAGAGAATTTGAAACAATTTCATTCAAGATAGCAGAATTTTAAGATAATATTTAAGAAAAATATCCAAGAAGATGCTAAGAAGATGGGATGAAATTATCTTCAATTAAATAATTTTAAAAGTAAAAAAAAGCAGTTAAATACAACTTGTTAGTTGAGCAAGAACTTATTTTGATTGTGAAAGATATTCGGTAGCTTTCATAATGGATGAATCACCAGGATTGATGATACCCAATACAGAAACCCAATGTGGTCGAGCACACAGTGCACCTAATTCCCAACTTGAATTTTTAGAAGTATAAACGGGGATTGGTGCTTCTAAACAATTATTCAATAATTTAATTTGATTAACGACTTTTGCAGGGGCATTCCGAGCTACCACGATTAACTTCAATTCACCCATGGATAACTCACGGATAACCGAGCGCTGACCAAGAAGAACTTCTCCAGTTTTTACGGCAACATTAATTTCTTTTCCCTCATCCCATAAGGATTTGGCACTCGATCGCTTTCGGCGTTTTAATTTTTGACCAGAACGGTAGGACATAGATTTATCAACTCTATTGATATTTTCGGTAATTCAGCATATTAAAAAAAATTTATGCTTAGATTCTTTTAAAATCTAGTAAAAGGAGAACAAATAGGAAAAAAAAAGATATATACGGTTGAAATGGAAATGTCTCGTTTATGATTTTTCCGGTTCTTCTGCTTTATGAGTAGATTGGAGTAACCGCAAGGTTTCGGCAAAATCCATGGTTAGATCAATAGATCCGGTTCCAATGGTAGGAACTAATTGACCAACAATGACGTTTTCGGGAATTCCTTGTAATTTTTCTTCTTCTCCAGCAATACTTGCGTTTATAAGTTGTTTAATGGTAACTTCAAATGCCGCCCGAGCCAAGACAGATTCTTTGGTTCCGCTGATTCCATGTCGCCCAATTTGTTGAATTGAACCAGAAGCGCACATCAAATCTCCCATACAATTTAAATGTCGAATATTTACCTCTAACGATTGATCTTCCAACACAGAAACAGCTTCTCGTATAATTGTTTTACGGGCAGCTTCAATACCCAGGAATTTTTCAATTTCATGGATATGGTTTGAATAGGTTCGAGTAGCATCAACACCTTCAATTTTTATCAACACATCACCTAAGTTGGTGCCCTCAGTTTGAATGGTCCACTCGTCCCCTTCTTTCTTAATCATACCACGTTTAATCCCTCGAAGACCGCGAATGAGAGTTTTCATTACCTTTTCCTTAAGCTTTTGCAATTTTTGCAAATCTTCGGTATCAGGATTAATAATAATCATATCCATTTCTTCGTCTACTTCAATTTCCCCTTTTTTCTTAAATTTCTTCAATTTTTTAAGAATATCATCATATGTAATATTTTTATCTTCCATTAAATCGGGGATCATGGTTAAATTCAAAGTATACTCGGTTAAATCGATCTCAGCATCACTAGTAATCGTCTCGATTTTTATTTGCTCGATTTGAGAATGTACTTCTTTAGCTTTCTCCACACTGTAACGGTGGTCTTCATCTAAAAAAATGGACATAATTGGAGTGCTGGGATTGCGTCGAGCATCAACCAATTCGATTAATCGGGGTAATCCTTGAGTAACACTAAATTCAGATACTCCTGCATAATGGAACGTTCGCAAGGTCATCTGAGTTCCAGGTTCTCCTATAGATTGAGCAGCCACCGTTCCCACAGGCTCTCCTGGAAGTACCAAGGCTCGTTTGTAATTGGTGTAGATTTCTTTAATGAAATAATCGATTTCTTCACCATGGAAGTTTTCTTTTTCGATTATTTCCCGTACTTGGTTTAAGTAGAAGTCTTGTAACCCATGATCTCTTAAGAATTGGATCCCTTTATCAATATTCTCTTGATCTGGATTCTGGGGGGTTTTTTTCTTGGATTTAGTCTTTGATTTTTTTGCCATTTTATTCACCTTTATGAGTATCCTCCATTTTCTTGGCTTCCCAATTCTTATAAATTTTAGTTGTGCTACCGCGAACAATGGCTTTCTTTCCCGTTTCTTGGGTATATAGTTGATAACGTTCTTCAATTGTTAATGATTTGAAATTTAGATTAGCTAAATCAGAAGTTTCTTCAACGACATTCTGTTCTGTTTCAACTTCGGGTTCAAATGGCATCTCAGAAGGTTCTTGCTCTTCCAATTTAGATTTTTTCCATTTTTTAAATAATTTGGTGGTTTTACCGTGATAAATAGCATCTTTTCCAGTTTCTTGATGATACATTTCCATCCATTCCTTATCAGAGAATTGGGAAATATCTCGAGAGGAAATAGTCTGTTCAACTTCTTCCTCGGCTTCTTCACTAGATTCTTCATCAACAGCTTCTTCATTTACTTCTAAAGTTTTTTCTTCCACTTCAACTAACTTGGAAGCTTTCCAATTTTGAAAAATTTTAGTTATTTTACTATGATAAACTGCATTTTTACCTGTTTCTAATTTATACCAATTATACCAATCTTCTTCGGTGAGAATAGCGGGATCAACGGCTTCGAATTCTTCAATTGAACTCATAGCAGTGGATTCTTTTTTAGACTCTGTTTTAGGTTCTTTTTTAGATTCAACTTTGGATTTAAGTGGTGATTTAGCTTTAGATTTTACTTTAGTGGCAGTTCGCACTTGAGGCGCTTCACCAATTTGTTCAATGGTTGAAAAACCTTCATTAGCGATTCTTTTTACATAATCAACTGGAAATTCAGGATGATTCTTACCAGAAAGACTTCCTGTAATTGTCTCTTCCTTTTTAATTAAATCTTTGAAGGCACGAGTTTTTAGGATTGCTTGTTCGAAATCCATAATTTTTCCAGCATCTGAGCGACCAGGATCAATACCATCATCACCATACTTGAATTGAACTACCATGTTTTCAGACGTACGCACGGATAAATCGTTTTCAACAACCATATCTTGTAATGCATTAACCAATCGACGCTGCATATATCCAGACGAACTAGTACGAACCGCTGTATCGACCAACCCTTCACGACCTCCCATGGCATGGAAGAAAAATTCCGTGGGAGTTAATCCATCCCGGTAGGAATTTAATACAAAACCGCGTGCCGCGGGAGATAAATCTTTAACTTTGAAATGAGGTAGCGTTCTATCAATATAACCTCGATGAATTCGATTTTGCCTCACAGATTGTTGACCTACGCAAGCAGCCATTTGAGCTAAGTTCAATGGATTTCCTCGAGCACCAGATTTGGTCATAATAACAGAGTGTGCAGTATCTCCCAAAAAGTGGGATGCAATATTTCCAGCATCACCCCTGACTTTATTTAATAAACTCATCAAGTTCAATTCTAGCGTTTCATAAAGGGTACGACCAGGAGCACATGGAAGAATTTCTTCATCTTCTTCATAATATGCTCGAATTAACTCCTCAGCGCGATCATACGCTTCATAAATTTTATTGTGAACGTCTTTTCGAGCCGATCCAATATCAACTTCATCGATTCCCATAGTTAATCCGGTCATGGTAATAGCCCATACCATCATTCCACAGAAATCATCTAAAAATTGCCTTCCACGGATTGGCCCGTAATCCCGGATAATACGATGTAAAATGCTAGTGGATTTCCCGTCTCCCATTAAATTTTTATCAATTACACCAGAAATCATTTTTCCGTTCCTAATTACATCATATCCATCACTACCAATTGTCATTCCTTCTTCTTCGCGATAGAATTTAGATTTGATTTCCATATTTAAATCATGGGGTAAAATACAGCTGAATATTTCCTTTCCAGTATATTTCCATTCTTCAAGGGGATCATCGGGATTAACTGGATCTAAATCATCAATAGAAAAGGTCGGATTTCGCCGAAAGACATTACCCCAATAAAGAAGCATAAAGGTGTCTTTACGACTAAACACGTTTGGAACTCCAGGTGAACGTTCATTCCGTGTAAATATATAACCGATGGAAATAAAATCTTGAATGGCACCGATAATGGGAGCGCCGTATCGGGGTGAAATAAGATGTTCTTGGACTTTTAAAAGATATTCTGCTTCTGTGCGGGCTTCTTCACTTTGAGGCACATGCAAATTCATTTCATCCCCATCAAAATCTGCATTATAGGGAGGACATACAACCAATGATAAACGGAAGGTTTTCCCAGGCATAACTTTAACTTCATGAGCCATGATAGACATTCGGTGTAATGAAGGTTGTCGATTGAATAAAACTAAGTCACCATCACGTAAATGCCGTTCAATAATAAATCCAGGTTTGATAGTAGAAGCCACCATTTCGCGATTTTTGACAAAACGAAGATCAATTCGCCGTCCATCTTCACGAATGATGTAATTTGCACCAGGATGAGTATGAGGTCCGTTTAGAACGGCTTGTTTCATTTCCTCAATATTGAATTCGGTTACATATGAAGGAACGGTCAAAATTTTCGCAATTTTATAAGGAACCCCTACTTGATTAAGTGAAATATGCGGGTTAGGGGATATGACTGTTCGAGCAGAAAAATCCACACGTTTCCCAGAAAGATTAGAACGGAACCGCCCTTCTTTACCCTTTAATCGTTGAGTCAACGTTCTTAAGGCACGACCTGAACGATGTCTGGCTGGAGGTATTCCGCTTACTTCGTTGTTGAAATAAGTAGTGACATGATACTGTAATAGTTCCCATAAATCTTCCACAATTAATTGTGGTGCGCCTGCGTCAATGTTTTCCCGCAATCGTTGGTTAATTCGAATTACATCCACCAATTTATGAGTTAAATCATCTTCTGAACGAATTCCACTATCAAGAGTAATTGAAGGTCGAACGCAAACAGGTGGAATTGGAAGAACGGTTAAAATAATCCATTCTGGACGAGCAGTTTCTGGATTGATTCCAAAAAGACCATAGTCACTTTCGGGAATTTTTTCCAATAATTCGCGCACATCCACAGGAGTTAAGCGTTCACCGCCCCGATAAAATGTAGTGGGCTTTTCAATGGTAATTTTTTGCTTTTCTGTTCCACAGTGGGGGCATTCTTTGGTTTTGCGCGCAGTTTTGAAGATTTCTCCGATAAGGGTTTCATCGGGTTTTTCAAAAATTTCAATGTATTTGGCTTGACGATCGTAATATTCTTCGATTTGCTCATCGGTGAGAAGAACACGGCCACATTCATGACATATGCCTCGAAGAATTTTGAGGAGCAATTTGGCATGTCCAACATGAACTACTGGGCGAGCCAATTCAATATGTCCGAAATGGCCCGGGCAGGCACCTACTCTATTGCCGCAAGTCGCACATTTAGTTCCTGGCTCAATTGTTCCTAATTTAGGATCCATTAGACCAGATTTAATAGGAAGACCATCTTCATCGTATGTATCAGCAGTGATTATACGGCCGACGGACATTTTACGAATTTCTTCGGGCGACAAGAGTCCGAAGCGGATTTTATCAATAACTTTAAGGGTTTCGAGGTTGTATGAGATAGTTGAACACCTTTTAATTGTGTTATTTAGGGATTAGAAAATTTTGTAAAATAAGAAAGTAACAGAGGCTATTCCACTGTTCATGAACAAGAATAAAAGGAGGGCATTTGTAAAAAATTTTTCGAATAAATCAACAATTTCTTAAAATTTTCCATTTTGAAGGAAAAAAAATGTGGAAATAAATAAAAATTAGTAGTTGTAAAAATCAAACATCATTTCGCG
>CAYRPF010000016.1:0-48190 GCA_964426185.1 uncultured archaeon
TAAAAACTATAAAATCCGCTAAAAATTTAATCTAATACTTTTTTTCCTCCTTTTTTTATCCATTTAATTCTAAAGGAAGAAAATCAAAAATTTTATGAAAAAGAGGAGAAAAAAAGTAGGGTTAATCGATATAATATTTATCGAATGATTTTGACAAAAGTACCAAACGCTTGTCCTGGAAGTCCACCATTTTTAAAATGGGCACATACGGCACCGTTGTTTCCATGAACTCGGGTGATTTTAGCTGTTTTTAACTTTCCAGTTGGAGTTTCCCATGCAATAGTATGCCCCAACAAATTTTTTGCAGCTTCTTTTCGTGTTTCGATTCCAGGGAACTGTAAGATGGTAAATCGGGGATGAATAATCTTTTTTGATTTCCGATAATTCACAATATATCCTTTCTTTCCAATAATAATATCTTCAGACATGTAAATGACCTTAATTTCTTGGTATAATTAAGAAGATCAAATCTCCATTTATATTAAATTTTGTGAATATAGGCTCCAGTATGTGATATGAAGGGATTGATCTACTTCTAGTTGATTTTTCTATCTACATTTGGCTTTAATTGTGGGATTATTCTCAAATCGAGGGTATTTTCAGAAAATAATTGTTCTAACGTATAGAAATGTCCAATTTTCTCTCTTTCTCCCAAAATTTTATGCACCTTAACCAATTCGGTGAGAATATCAATAGATTTGAGATTGAAAAAAAATTTCTTTAATTATGTATAAATATCTCTCGCTGGAATGGGTGCTTGTTGATGAATATCGTTGGTTTTTTTGGCCAATTCTAGTAAATTCTGCTTGATTGTGTTCGCCTGCTCGTATAATGAGGTTAGATCAATCGGAATGTTGTATATCTTGGATATTTTTTCCAAAATTGCCGCCGCTCCCTCTGGATTGGGAATTTGTGGATTTGCAGAAGTGAGAAAAACCACACCATTTAGCTGGTTGTTTAAGCATTCATTAAGAATTGCAGCTTCTGCTCCCATTATCAATCCTCGAGGTGGAATTTGAATTCCTTGTTTTTGAATTTTTGCCAAAATTTCTTTTTCACCTGCTGCATACACTTCTACCGGGCCATCTCGTATTATATTGTTATCTGTCATGCCTTGAAGACAGATCACATCACTAATATTCTGGATCAAAGCCCATTCCATTAATGTGCGTGCTAAATCACGGTAACTTCCTTGATTAAATGGAACTTCACAAATTGATAACACTAAATTGAATTTTGCACTCCAGTACAATCTAAATGGATGTTTGAGAACTCCATCATAGAACAATGTAATTGGGGGGAGATCTTCACTCAATACATAGCCTACTTGTTCCATTTTTAACTGGTTAATCATTTCATTTGTTAAAATTGTACCTATCATTCCGACACCTGTAAATCCAAGAATAAATAGGGGAGATTTGGTACGTTCTTTCAAAAAATCGCAATGTTTTGGAAAAATTACTACACGTGATGATTTTCCTTCTAAGTGATCTGCACATTTTATCTCTTTTGACATATTTTCACCATAAGTAATTGATTAATTCCTCTTTAATACATAATTAACATCCTGCTTAAAATTTTGGGATAGTTAGGTAAGGAGCTTTGTGAGAAATGTAGAGGGATGAATTCAAGAATATAAAAAAAAGTCCAAATTTCATTAAAAAGGCAAAAAAGCAATTTATAAGGATTAAAAATATATAAGATATATCCACCAGTGATAGTGGTAGATCAACTTTGATCAGTTAAAAATTGTCACTTAGGTAAATTTTGCGAAGTTTTTGAGAAACTATTGACCATCGAAAAGTCGACTCGACCCTTCTTTCAGTAGAAGCTCGTATGTGCTCTGCATATAAGGGATTTTTCTGAAACTCTTCTCTCAAAGGTGCGTATATAATTTTACTTAATAGCGCCGTTCGCTCGCTCTCGTTAAAAAGAGGATCGGCATAAGTTCTTTCCGTGATCTGCATGGCACTTAGCAATGAAACTAATGCCTGCGCTAAAGCTTGAAAATCATCGATCGGAACTAAAAGACCCGTCCCATTCTTAGGATCTTTATCCAAGGGAATGATTGATTCTTGCAAACCTCCAGCGCGTGTAGCAATCACCGGAATTCTAGCAGCCATCGCTTCTAATGCAACAATTCCGAATGGTTCCCATCGACTTGGGGCGCAATAAATATCAGCAGCCAGATGTGATAGGAAATAAATACTACCAGCTATTCCGAAAATGAATCGAATATTGTTCGGAAATTGATATGCAATTTTCAAATAGTTAATCATATCTTTGAGAGTAAATTCGGAGGGAATCATGAGGAATAAGAATCGAGCGTTGGGAAAATGCAATAAAACAGTCGGAATTGCATCCAGAAGGGTTTCAATTCCTTTTTGGGGGGAAACTCGTCCAGTGACTAAAATCAATGGGCCGTCTGTAGTGAAATTATCTACCGTACCATCTGGATGATAAGGTGGTTTGATACAATATTTGGCTAACACTGATTTTATTCTTGATTCACGAATTATTGGCTCGGAATCGCCTAATTTTTCCAATTTCCTTGTTAAGAGAAAAGATCGAAAATCCCATGAATGAAGTGATTCTGGTGATTCTGATGATTCTGGTGAATGTTGAAGTCTGGCATTTTTATTGAGTAATTTAGATCCAAATTTATCTAAGACCATGGTTAGGATTTTATTATATTCCCAATCACAGCCATTCCACGTGAAATCACACTTTTTCCGAATCAAATCCCCTCCACAATTCGGAATAATATCTGAATGCAAGAAGGACTCACTGACTGCTATTACTTTATCCGCAAATACACAGCCCATTGCCTCTAAAGTCGGCGGATACGGGTCTTCTTTCTTGACCAAGGCATATAATTCCCGCAATGTTAGATTCATTCGTGAATTTCCTACTTGAATATTCATTTTTTCATTATTTAGCCCACATTCCCAATAAAACTGAAGATCACGCCTGGGCCAAGTAAGTAAATGCATAGTAATAATTGTGTGTGTTGTTTTCTCTCTTAAATTCAACTGCTGAATGCAATTAAGGAGGGCGGGAAGTGGATGATGATCGTGTATGTGAATAATATCTGGAAGTTGAGATGGGAATTCTTCGATTGAAAATTGAATAAATTTTTTCATGGCGATAGCAAACAAGGCTAATTTTGCATTTAGTGTTGTCATTCCATAGATTTCTTCATTATTTAGAATGAAATCGGCCAATGGATTTTTACCAACAACTAGAATAATCGGGACTTGTTTGAAATCTCCTTTCCAAAATTCTAGTTCTACTTTGTTATCTTCTTGAGGAATGCCGGCTTTTTCAAATTCTAATTCAAAATATTCTCGATTGATTGTTTCACAGGCAATAAAAGTTTTTCCAGTTGAATTTTTAATAGGATGAAGATGAAGGCGGTTTTTCATGGTTTTATGACGCCCGTGAGAAGGAAGAAAAACTGTGAGATTTAAATCTGGAGAAGGGGCAAGGTTAAGGCATTGATTTGCAGAAACTTCCCCTAAACCCCCTACTTTTGCAATACCTGCAAATTCAAAAGCAAATACCCAAATTTTTTTAGCTTTAGGTGATAGTGAGTTTTTATTCATAATACACTAAAATAAATTGTTAAGCATTGAGAAAAAATTATTCTTTTTCAAAAAATTTGTGAACTTCTTGTTTTAACAATGCTGGGTTAAATGGGACGTATTTCATCTCTTTACGAATCCACTCGGATAAAAACTTTGCATAATGGCGAAATCGAAAATCCATTAAAACAATTAAACCCTTATCGTCCATTTTACGAATCGGTCGGCCGCAAGCTTGATTAGAACGCTGCAATGCCGGAACTATATAACCGAAATCCCGTCCTCTGCCTGGAAATAAATGATTATAATAGGCAATTTTAGCATTGCCACTAGGGGTGGGCCGTTGAAATGGAATACCTACAATGACCACTGTGTTCATGTAATCTCCGGGAAAATCTTCTCCTTCACTATTTCGCCCGCCACATACCCCTAGTAATACACCTCCTTGATATTTCTCTGAATTACTGCAATTTTTATACTGTTCCAGGATAATATCATTATCCGAAGCCGACATTTCCTTTTCTTCCCTAAACGGTTTCTTTTTGGCAGATTTGACCATTTTTGCAAAACCTTCATTCCATAAGCCTTGAACCACTTCATATGATGCACAAAATATCCCCACATTTTTCGGGGTGTTCACGATGATAGGGTATAGTGCCGTTAAAATGTCTCTATACATATTAACAGTGCGATCTACTCCCCGAGTGCTTAAATATTTGGTTACCATTACTTTTACATTTTCCTTTGGGAATGGCGGAGGCATTTTTAATATTTTAAGGGTTTTTCCACAGTTGTTTAAACCCAGTAAATGTGAATATGTAAAAGGATGTAAGGTTCCAGATAAGGAGAGAGTGGCAAAACTTTCTTTAAAAATCGGATCAGTTATAAAACGGGGGGATAAACATTTCAATTCTAAAGCCACGCTTTGTCCTCTTCTGGTCTCTTTGCTGGTAATACATGCGAAATATGCTGGATCATCAATAGTTTCAATCAATTTTTGAAAAATCAATACAATGGGTGCGATATAATCTCGAGGGGTTCTACCTTGATCAATCTTTTCTTGAAGAATAGCCTCTCCGTATTCCTTTAAATCTTCCAGTAAATTCTTCAAATCTGGCAATGATGACATGTGATTTAGATTTAAAATTCGTTGGAGAAACTTTGGGGGAAAAATTTTCGTTTCTTCTTGAATCCGAACTTTGAGACCACTTAGCAAATCCCGCAAATTTTTTACAAAATTAATTAAACGGTAGGTTGCTCGAGTAATTTCTAAATCTTTTATCGCTTGGCGGAGAGTAAATGGTGTGATTTTATAGGAATTTATTCCATTTGCCATTTCTGGTAGATTATGGCATTCGTCCATAATAATAATGCAATCGGATAAAGAAACGCCCATATTTTCCAGGAAATTTTCCCGAATGTTTGGTTCAAAAATCCATTGGTAATTACATACGATTATTTTCTCATTTTCAATTAAGAATTTACTTAGGAAATATGGGCATAAATCATCTTGTTCGGCAATATTAACCAATTCTTGGGCATTGAGTGGCATTAAAGCCAATGATTTCATTTCTTCTTGAAATTGTGTACTTCGACGTTTTTTGAGTAAATTATTGAAATAATGACAGCGTTTATTCTTGCGCAGTTGAGAACAGACACTCATACTCTCACTGGGGTGCAACTGCAAGCGCTGAATGTTTTTATTGGGACACATTTCATTGCGTCCGCGGAGAGAAAGCGCGCCTATGGTTTGCGAAATTTTGAGTTCGGCAAAATGATGGGTTATTTCTTTAGTTTCTTGAATCACACGCGCATTTTGTGTAAAAGTTCGAGAACAGAAAATTATTTTACGTTTTTTATCATGTAGGGCTATTGGAAGTGCTGCCGCCAGCGCCATAATGGTTTTACCCGTACCATTGGTGGCAATCAAAATAGAATTTTTTCCTAACGCAATTGCCTCGGATAATTGACCAATTATTCGTTCTTGATGGGGTCTAAATTTTGCATAAGGGAAGAATTCACGAAAGCCGAGAGTAATATTTGTCGAGTCTGCGGGTAAATTTGAAATAATATTAATTCCTCCATCCAATCGCAATATATGTTCTATTCAAAATATGTTACTAAATACGCTTGTCTGATTAATAGAATTTTTTATCAATCATTAATTCTGCATGTGATTTTTGAAGGATCAAGCATTTATTTTTTTCATGAAGTGGAGAAGAATTGGGAATTTCTTCTTGCAAAAGTTCCGAGACAATGAATTTTTCCTCAGCACCCTTATTTTTATCACATGTTTCTTTTTCCTTCTATATTCGGGTCAAAGAACGATTTTTCTCTATCTTTTTCCATTAGGCTCGTTTTTTATAGCCACTTTCTTTTACAATTTACATGATCATCTTTGCCATTCTCAATTTTACACACCTGTAGTCTCCTTTTCTCCTTTTGGGAGAACCCTTGTCTATGCTCGGGTTAATGTTATATGCGCTTTACTTCAGATGTTTTTAATTTTTGCTTGGGTTCAAGATTTAAAGAATTATCGACCAGCCATTGAACTTTATGGAGATTACTATTTTATTTTAGAAGTCATAATTTTTAGTTGTGGAATGCTGATTACGTTAATTTTTAGCGCCTATTCACCCGAATTTCATATTCATGATGAAGATCAGACATTTACTCAAACAATTCCTGAAAATGAAATAGAATCCAAAGTTGAAATCAATAATTTTTCAAGGTTTTTTCTCCCATTTTGGAGCAAGTATCTTTCGGGAACTCTAATTTTCATAAATTTTCTACTCTTAGCCCTCTTTGCTGTTCATTCAATGATAAATAACTGGAATCAATCTTCAATCGGGAT
The DNA here is from genome assembly GCA_964426185.1 of uncultured archaeon. Lineage (GTDB taxonomy): Archaea > Asgardarchaeota > Lokiarchaeia > Sigyniarchaeales > Promethearchaeaceae > Harpocratesius. The sequence goes on from CAYRPF010000016.1 coordinate 6,439, forward strand.
CTTTTCGTTTCAATTACATCTTCAATTGGTTAAAGATTCTATTGATTTTTCATTTATTGTAAGTGGATTTGCAATTGGGATTCTAAGTATAAGTATTGTAAGTATTATCTTCTATTGTGGTTATATCATGCTGAAAATGCAAAAATTTGATGCTTCAGATGTAATTAACAAACTTGATGAAATAAAAATGCCCTATAAATTAATAATAGAAAATATTCTGCAAAATCTCGTAAAAAAATAATTAATTTGAGGAAACTTAATCATCATCTTTAACCAGTTTATAATCACCGTTTTCCAAGCGACGATAAACTACATTGTTACCCCATTGATTATGAGTATAGATGATATTGCCATCGATTTTCTCAACGGATATTGTATATGGTAATTGTCGTTTTTCTCGAATATCTTCTTCGTAGAATTCGTATTCATCCATATCTTCTTGAGACATAGTAAAAAGTAATAAGGGATTTAAAAAAAATTTTTTGATTCTGGATAATATCTGATTCTTTTCTATAGATCCTTGAGGCTATCTAAAATATCCACGATTTTTTGCCCACTTTCTCGCAATGTTTTAAACAATCCTGTTAATAATTCTGTGGATCCAGCAAGAGTTTTATAGAAAAGCATCAAGCTAAATTGCATTGGCACACTAATGATCGCACCAGAGATAATCATCATTTGTTGACTCAATTCTCCGTATAATTGTTCTCTTTTAATCAATTGCTGTTCGGTGAAATTTGAAGTAGTTTGTTGATCCGAATTTCGGCCATATTGAGCAATTTCTTGATATAAATTTGATTTTAATTCACTGAAAGGAATTCCTAGATCTGTTAGGGCTTTTTGCGCTCCTTGATAATAATTTTGGAGGATTTCTTCAGCTGACAATTTATCGATGTTCTGAATAAATACTTCTGGTGCTATTCCGGAGAGGACTTGCAGAAAATAGTCTTTTAAATCATGTATCACTGAAAGAGGAGTTAATTTAGCAGCATTGTTTTTCATAAAGAGAAAAATATGTCCATAGACTCTGCGAATTTCATCATTACTAAACAATTTTTCCAGTAATTGCCCTTTTTCATTAAAAATATGCACACTGAGAAATCCTAACACTTGGAAAAATTTATCTTCATCATTCGTAAAATGATCAAATAATTCAAATGGACTCATTTTCGCTGTTTTTTTTATCAATTTTCGCAACGGAACACGCATTAAACCTGCGGAATCTTCCATCATTTCGTCTAATTGATCAATATCTATTTGGTTGGTGATCTTTTTCCAAATATTATCAGCTTGCGATTCAAAGGCGCTGCGTTCTCCTAAAAACTGTTGATAATAGTGTTCTTTATCAAAACCTTCAATCAATTCAAAACTGGGAAACTCCTCTTGTGGGATAATTTGGCAGTGAAATTCAAAATAGGGATCGCCATGTAAAGCATTTTTAGTATTATGCAAGATTATCCGTTGATCTTTTCCCTTTAATTTTAACACAAAACTACTGCATTGAGTTAATAATCCTGCCATTAGAGCTCCATAACAATTCTGGTTGTACCAAAATTGATCAAACGGTAAATTATCACGAAGTTTATCCTTCCCAATATCAAATGTCATTGGATCAATTTCAATTTTATATTTCAAAATAGGTCGCTCAGGATCACTACGATCCCATTCAGTAGTATATTTCTGCATGGGAGTTCCAAAGTAAATTTGCCACATAAGAGGGATGTATTCTAAGACTTTTACAGGATCTGAGGGAAACATTCGAAAAACAGCTGTTTGTCTTTGAGCACTTTCATCAGCTGCGGTGTACCCTAATTTATAACTTAAGTCAACAGCCATTTTTGGATCGTTTGTGATTTCAAATAGCTGGCGATAAATTTCGCGATAATAGAGTTGATAAAACAATGAAGGAACATGACGGCCCAAAGCGGTTCCTGCCTTTAATGCAATCCACTTAAAAGTATTGCCCACTTGATTTTACCTCCTGTTCTATCTGAAATTCATGAATACAAGATTTATTACCTAAAGCTTTACTTTCGATAACTTCACCACTTATAACCTTATAACCACTTCGTTCTAAAATTTCTTGAATCATCCCCACGCTAATATTGCATCCGGGAATTTGTATATCTTCATATTTGTATTTGCAAAGCGCACAATTCTTGTCTTCAACGTACAACTTATTTTCATTCTGTAATACAGATACTTTGCTATTCAAGGTGATTTTATATAGTTCCTTGACTAAATTTGGTAAGTTTGAAGAATTTGGGGATAATTCCTGGAAAAAAGTTGCACCAATATTTGCTCCCATGGATTTTAATCTGTGAAAGATCTCTTCTTCACTCAGATCAAACTGCTTCATAATTCTCTGAAGCCAGTATAACGCATTCCGCATTTGATTAAAGCCCATTTTTGGGGTAATTAATGATTTCCGAGTTAAATTTGTGAGTACGGGTTCCGTCATCTTATGTAAACTTCCAAGTAAGAATAAAGTATAAGAGATTTATTGGTAATTGAGAATATGAAAAATGTAATTTATTTTATTTGGCTTTGTTAATTAAAGTAAGCATTAGCTTTTTTGGGTAAATGGAAATGAAAAAAAAACATCAGGAGACACAATGGAAAAATCGCCCGTATTGTGCTCGATGCAAAAAAGAATATGATACTCCATTTTTATGGTGCCCAGAGTGTAATAATTTACTTGAAATCAAACCTTTGCACATTGATCATAAACCCGATCTTAAAAAATTCTGGGATTTTACAGATTTCTTTCCACATTTTTCTAAAAAAGTTTCTTTGAAAGAAGGAAACACCTCCATTTTAAAAATCCACAATATTCCAGAGTTGCGTAATACATTAATGAAATTAGAGTTTCGTAATCCTACGGGTAGTTTTAGGGATCGCGCAGCTGCATTACTTGTTTCAGATGCCCTTTCCCGAAAATCATCGGATATAATCACAGTCAGCACCGGTTCATTTAGTATTAGTATTTCTGCTTATGCCAGTCGAGCTGGATTAAAATCTTTGAATTTTCTCCCAGAGAATTTAGAATTAACCAAAATAGAACAGATGAAGATTTATGGTTCTGAAGTTCACTTTAGTGGAAAGTGTATTAAGGAAGCCATGGAAGCTGCTGAAAAATTTTTACAAACCGAAACCCAACGAAATATTTATGTTCCTTTACCCAACCAAAACATTCTTACCATTGAAGGTCAGAAAACTATCGGTTTGGAAATTGCCCTTCAAAATCCAGAAATTGAAAATATTGTTGTTCCTCGGGGATCGGGGACATTAGTATATTCTATTTACAAAGGGTTGCTAGATGCACGCGAATCTGGTTGGATTGATCAAATTCCCCATATTTATTCTGTTTCTTTAAAGGAATCTGCTGATGCTCGGTTGGCTGAATCGTTAGAAATTAATGATCCTATTTTACTCTCAGAAGTCAGCCGTATTTTGCAAGAAACTGATGGAAAGGAGATTGCAATTTCAGGGCAAAAAATGGTAGAACAAGCCTTAGAATTGGCAAAACTGGAAGGTATTTTCATTGAACCTGCATCTGCTTCGGTTTTAGTGGGTATTAAGCAATTAAATGAGCAGAATTCCCTTGATTTATCTCGAACAATCACAGTTTTAACCGGTTCAGGAATCAATGCTATGAATCTTTTTGCGTCGCAAATGCGTGAAGTGAAAAAGGCATTATGGGGGGTTACAGCGACTTCAACCAAAAAATTTGAAATACTCAGGATCATTGCTGAAGGAAAAGCTCATCACGGTTATGGTATTTGGAGTATGCTGGGAAAAAAGCGCAGTATTCAATCAATTTACCAACATTTATCGCAATTGGAAAAAGAAAATCTAATTTATAATTCTCGTCCAAGTGATAAACGAGCACAATACGAACTTACAGAAAAAGGACTGCAAGTATTTCGACGGATGAGGGAATTAATGGAAATTAAAGCCAAAAAGTAAGGGAAGATTTATTTCAATGATATTTATATAAAAGAATATACAAGGTGAAACTTTAATATATAGTAGTAACTTTAGTAACTTAAGCTTATTTTACTAAGTAAGATCCGAAGTGAAAATTATGTCAGATGATTTAAAATCGGAGCTAGATCAAAAAATAATTTCGCAAGAAAGAAATGCAATATTGACAAAGGGAAGCTTTACTTCTCTTCAAGTTGCACTTGGCGCTTTAATGACTGCCCTGGAAACCGTTTCCACCATTCTCTTAAGCATTTACATCCCACAAACTAACGGATACTTCAATTTAGGGGATAGTGTAATTTTTATTACTGCTCTCCTCTTTGGTGCCTATATTGGTGGATTTACTGGAGCTTTCGGGGCGGGTTTAGCAGATGTCATTTTAGGATACTATATGTATGCCCCTATCACTTTCGTGGTGAAAGGATTAGAGGGTCTGGTTGTTGGCTGGATATATGAAAAATTCCGCACCAATCCTAACGGATTAAAAAAATTCAGTTTTAAACTATTGGCGATTATCTGTGGCGCGCCTTTCATGGTTGGGGGTTACTTTTTGGCTGAATTTTTTATTCTTAGTTATGGTTGGGCAGCCGCAGCTGAATTAATTCCGAATTTACTCCAAGTTGGGTTAGGTGCAGTAATTGCCCTTCCAATTGTAAATTTGTTGGAATGTGTCCCTATAATTACCTCAATTCGGGAAAAACCAGTGGAAACGCCTGTTTCTTCTTAAGGTGCAAGTAATTTTTTCAATTTTTTCTCTAATCTTTTAATTTACATTTTCAACTATTCGAAAATTTTTTGGGTAATTGATTTTATTAATAGTTAACTACTTACTGGCTTTGGAGAAATTAAATATGAATCGATTTGTTTTAGGCGGAAATTGGAAAATGCAGATTGTGGAAGTAGAGAGTGCAGTTAAGATTGCTAAAGAATTATCTTTCGCTTTAGATGATTTGAATTTGAAAAATGTGGAGGTTTTTATTGCTCCCTCTTATACTGCACTTTATGCAGTGGGACAAGCAATTAAAGGAACAAAGTTGAAGTTAGCAGGACAGAATATGTATTTCCGAGATAAAGGGGCCTTCACCGGCGAAATTTCACCTGATTCACTTTTAAATGCTGGATGTGAATATGTTATTTTGGGCCATAGTGAGCGTCGTCGAATATTTGGTGAAACTAACGCCCAAATTAACCAAAAGATGAAAAAAGCTTTAGAAAAAGGTTTAAAACCAGTGCTTTGTATCGGCGAAACTGCACAAGAACGCATGGATGGTAAAATGGAAGAAGTAAATCGCATTCAATTGGAAGAATCTTTAGCTGATATTGCCCCGGAGCAGTTAAGCCAAATTGTGATTGCTTATGAACCAGTTTGGGCAATAAATAATCCATTTCTAAATCCAAATGTGGAAATTAAAACTGCCACACCCGCACAAGCCGAGGATGCCCATAACTTTATTCGATCTTGGTTGAATAAAAAATTTGGGGAAGAATACGCTAAAAATATCCCACTACAATATGGAGGTTCGATGAAGCCTGCAAATTGTAAAGGATTGTTAGAACTTCAAAATATTAATGGTGGTTTAATTGGCGGAGCATCTCTATCTGCAGAATATTTCATTCCGATTGTCAAATCTGCTATAGAATTAATTGATTTTTAATTTACTTAATTAATTTATGTATTTTCGATCGAAATTTGGCCTGATTTTTTCATTTTATATTTTATTCCTTTTATTACCACGAAGATTTCTTCTTCGCCTTGTTCATTTACATCCGCGCCGATACAACCTCTATCGCGAAAAAGCATGGCATTCAATTGGGTGGCATTTAAATTATTAAAATTTAAGATTTCATTGGGTAATGGCTCTTTGTTATGTCGAAAATTCGATTGAATCCGGACGATATTGAATGATTGTCGGATCCGATGGGCCATTTCTTCTAATATATCATCGATATGTTTTTCCAAATGCTCAAGAGATTGCAATCCATACCCATCTGACCACACACTTTGCCGAGATCGATGTTTAGTGCGCGATATTGCATCAACCATTTGAATTAGTTCGTTGAACTTGAATAGTTCAAAATTTTTTTCTTGATTCAATTAAACACCCTCATGAATTCTACATATATTTCATTTTTTACTACCACATAATTGTTTACTAGTCCTATAAATTGTTTGGATTTGATAATGTAATTTAAGTATATTCTTTAAACATTTGAATGATTTCATCTGATATTTTTTCCAGCTTATCTTGCATTTCTGGTAAAAATACATCCATCTGCGATGCCAAATAATCAGAAAGAATTTGTCTTATCCGAAATTTCAACTCACGCTGTGAATCCTCATCGTATATAATATCCGGCATGTCGTTAACTTCTTTATTTATATTGTAAGTTACTGTTTGCAGATATTGAGGAAAGGCTTTTTCCACCCGGGTAAAAAAATCACGGTTATTCTTGTATTTTTCTGGATTATCTCGACGGTTGGCACGCGCATAAATATACAATTTCATGGCTGCTAAAAATTCATAGAAAAAAACGCGCGCTTCAAAATCATACTTTTCACAGAATTTCCAATACTCTTGAAAGAAATAACCCCTTTCCTTCTCTAAATTTTTGTATAACTTAAAAAAGAATAATGTCCAACCTAAATCTTGTGCTGGATCCGAATAACAACTCATCTCCCAATCGATTAAGCCGGAAATTTTCGTCTCATTCACAATAATATTGCTGGGTCTAATGTCCCCATGAATAAAGGAATATCCTGTTAAATTTAACAAGGGCTTATGACCTTTAAACCATTTCCACAAGAATTTGATATCAGTATGAAATTCTTCATAAAGTTTCATTTCTTTGAAAGATTTGAGAACTTGCGCCACTTCGCTGAAAATATAATCCGAAAATATCATTCTGCGTGTGGATCTGGGATCTAAATAATATGATTGAAACTTGCGAGTGCGAATGTTGTGCAATTTTCCCAATATGTGTGCTAAATCTGCCAAGAATTGTCGAGTTTGCTCCGGTGTGAAAGTATGAATTGTTTCTAGCACCGGCTGGCCTACTAATTTTTCTAAGATTAAGAAACGATAACCGAGCGGATCAGTGTTTTCTTCATAGAGATAAAACTTGGCTTTCGGGATATCTAATTTTTGAATTTTCTGCAAATTCTGGGATTCATTTTGGGCTTTAATCAAATTTTCATTGCGAGGATATACACGGAGAATAAATGGACGAATTTGTTTCTGTTCTTCCTTATCAAGGTATTCCACAATAAACTCGAAAACGGCGTTATTTAATCCAAATGCGAGTTCATTACAAGTTTTCATTTGGAGATATTTTTCACCAGGTGCCATTAAGTTTTGGCCGCGTTTACGAAACCAGATGCGTTGCTGTAAATATTTTTCAATTCGTTTTCCCACCGCACGCGAATTTCGGAGCCCCAAATTCGTTCTAATATTTTGAAATACATTTTCATGGGGTAGTTCCTCGAGTATTAAGAAAGGATAGCCAATAAAATGGTCAGAAGTTTCGTACAGTACTTTTCCTAATGGATAGATCTGCAAACTTTTAATTTCTTTAATTTGACGTAGATCAATGCCCATTTGATTATGTTTTTTAGCATTTAAGTATAGAATCAGTTTATATTTCCGGCTGGTTGGAATTTTATCGATGGTATTATACGCCAGAATTAAGTCAAAGATGGCATTTTTGGCATTTTGTTCAATGATGGTTATTTGTTCTATATTCCGCCATTTTTCTCTGAAATGCAGAAATTTCTGCCATCGGCTTCGCTTTTTAAAGTATTTAAATAGAGAGAGGCGCAACGATTCCACATCAATTTTCTCTTCCCTCTCCATAACCTAATTAATATGATATTCTCCTTAAAAACTTGCGGTGCTATTTACGCTTCACGGTGGTGAATTTTACTTTTTTTTCTAAATCACGAAATATCCCAACTACTTGTTTATCATTAAAATCGGGTTCTAATGTTATAAATTTTTGATAATAGGCAAAGGCAGTCGGATACTCTTGTAAATTATAGCAGATCAAAGCTAGATTTTTCAAAGCAACGGGATTATTTTCATCCAAGCTTAATACCCGCTCCGCTATTTCTTTAGCTTCTTTAAAATTTCCCGTTCCAAATTCTAAAGCGGTAATTCGATTTAAAATTAATTTATTGTGAGGTTTTGTCCTTAAGGTTTGGCGGAGATGATAAATTGCCTTTTTATACTGCTGACTGAATTCATAGGCTAAGGAAATTGAGTAATGCGCCTCGGAATATTCTTCATCCAATTCAAGTGCGCGCTTCAAACTATCAATAGCTTGGGTGTATTCATCAAGCTCAATATATGCATTTCCTAAATTATTCCACACCCGGGGATCTTCTTCTTTTATTTGCAAAGCTAGTTTATAGCATTCAATCGCTTCATGATAGAGCACTTTTCCTTTTTTTTTCGCTAAAACTTGCATGGTCGAACCCATATTTAAATACAACCCGTACATGATGCGGTCATATTCCACACCTTGAATTTGATGGGGAATCTCCCTAATTTTACGGTAATAGTTCAAACCTGTATCCAAATCTCCCAACTGCACGTAGGTTAAACCGAGATGATAATACTTGAGAACTTCGAAATCCTTAGATTTTATATGATAAAAAAATGGAAGTGCTGCTTGATATTCACCTTTACTGTATAATGACAGGCCCTTTTCAAAAATTTCTTTCTCCGATTTGCCTTCATATTCCTTTGGTAATGAGTTCATGTTGGTATTTCCTTTTAGATTTTCTACTCTTTTTTTAGAATTTTCATTCAAAACCTTTCAAATGGCGTTGCGTCCATACATCCCTTCAAATTTGATTTTTGGATGTATATCATTCTATGGGTTTTAGTGTTAAATTTCATTTTTTTTTACCACGCTTATTCGGAGGGGGAATTAAGAACAAATTCTGAAACGATGCCCAGCCACTTACCACCAACTTAGACTCATCCCACCATGACTCTAATGATTGCGCCATCAAAATGGGAACGGGAATTTCTGAATGTTTCTTTTCTCTTAAATCTGGTATGAATTGTTCGTGTATAGTGGAGCGCGAAACTAAATTGGTTATGGCCACCTTAGTTTCTCCGCATCAGCCCTTATAGATACGTGGTATAATCAATATAACTGGATCATTTAGTTTGTGCATCCGCACCTTTTTTTTGATGAAATCCGATACTTCTGGTGATATTTCCATACACACTACCGAGTAACTTTAACCATTCCTAACCAAAAAATCTTGATATCAAAGTAGTTAGATACCCAAACTGTTATTTTCCATAAATTTTTAATAAAAAAACATGGCAAAATATTTGCACAACCTTTATAAACTAACGAAAACTATGGTTATTTAGAGTTGGAATTCCAACTGCACTCCCTAAACCCAACCTTGGTGAGAATCATGGTAGACGATATGGAATTAGAACTTATCCGAAGAAAAAAAATAGAAGAGATGATGAAAATGAGTCAAAAAACCATCCCAAATGAAGTAATCAATATTGAATCAGTCGATCATTTCAATAAATTGGTAAATGATTACCAAGATAGCTTGATCATAGTAGATAATTGGGCAGAATGGTGTGGACCATGTAGAGCTTTTGCCCCAACCTATGATGCCCTTCAAAAAGAGTATCATGATAAAGACGTGATATTTGCAAAGCTGAATGTTGATCACCATCAAGACATAGCTGCGCAATTCCAAGTGACGGGCATTCCGACAACTTTATTTATTCATAATAAGAAATTAGTGCATCGACAGGTAGGAATGGCACCAAAGCCGCAATTTGCGCAGATCATTGATGCAGTTTTGAAGAAAATTAAGCAATAAGCAACAATCGATATTACCTATAATTTGAGCAGAATCCCTTTTTTTTCAAATTCTATCAAATAGAGAATTTTACACCGATTCATTTGTTTGCACGCTACCTGCACTTAGCAAATTTTTTTAATTAAGAAAATCAGAAAATGAAAAGAAATTTTTAGGAAGATCGTTATGGTTACCTTAGAAATCAAGATGAACGATAACCACGCCATGCACGAATTTGAGCAAATCCTACGTTCCGTATTCCACTTGACAAAAAAAGATGTCGAATGTTTCATGAAACTGCGTAAATTCGGGTCCGATGGAACATGTGTACAGAATCTTACTAATCAAACCAATACCGATCGGAGCGTAGAACAAAAGAAACTTAACAAATTACGTGAACTTGGCTTGGTGACTCGTGTTCAGCTTACTTTGAGTCAATTTCAAGATCGATGTTCTCAAAATCAGCGGGAAGAATTAGCGCCTAGCACGAAAAAAGGGTATCTCTACGTTTACAGAACAATACCTGATTCGGAATTGTATGAAAAAATACAAAATACCACCACTGATTGGCTGAAAATTCTGAGAGACATATTTCTTTTAAGCGTTCAAGAGTAACTAAAAAATTTGAGTCTCCATAACCCAAATCATTTTAAGGTAAATGATCACAATATAAAGTATAGAGTTTTTGCACTAGTTAATAAAAAGGGATCGAATACACCATGGTTGACTTCGTTTTAAAAATTGTACTATTAGGAGAAGGAGGGGTTGGAAAAACTTCTCTCGTTTACCGCTATATCGAAAATCGTTTCAGTCAAGATTTCAAATCTACGCTCGGAGTAAACCTCTTGAAAAAAAAAGTTGCCTTGGAAGATGAATTTGCTGGAAAATCCGCATCAATTCAACTATGGGACTTAGGAGGACAAAGTGCGTATCGAAAACTCCGAAAATTGTATTTAGAAGGTTCTCAAGGTGCACTGGTGGTATTCGACGTTACTTCACGTGAAAGCTTCGAGGCGCTTGAGGATTGGATTGAATCTTTGATAGAGATTCGTGGCAAGGAGGTTCCCATGATTATAATTGGAAATAAGATAGATTTGGAACCAGATCGCGTTATTAGCGATGAAGAAGCGCGTGAATATGCGAAAAAATATAATACTGATGTGCTTTTTACTTCAGCTGCGACTGGTGAGAAAGTTGAAGATTCGTTTAAAGATTTAATTATGACAATTGTTCGAAAAATTTCGACCTAAGAATTATTTTTTTATTAATTTTGGGATATTCTTTTACACACATTGTTAGTAAATTAAAGTAATTTATGATTTCTCTCTAATCATGTATATAACGAAAAGTGAATTAAGAGTCAGTTAAAAAAAAAGAATAAGAAAAGAAAAATGAAAATGCATTAAGGGCGGTTATTCTACTAAAATTTCGCCTTCCTTTTCAATTTCGGTTGTGCAATTCGATTCAATTTTCACATTGCTTGATGAATCGTCTTCTACAATGTTTTCATAGCGTCTAAAATCAATTTTTGCAATCTGTTTTGTAAGCACAAATATCGTAATTACACTCATTGCTGTAATAGCACAAACCGAGAATAAATTACCAATTCCAAGCCAACTGGCGGCAACTGGGGCCAATAACATCCCAACAGGACTGGCAATGGAACTTAAAGCCCGATCTAAAGCAAATACGCGCCCTTGTAACTCTTTTCGCACAGCAAGTTGGATGTAGGTGAGATAAAAGGTGTTTATCACAGGAATGCCGAACAAGAAAACAAAACCCGCTGCAGAAACCAACCATAAGGTGCCTTTTGGTGCTAAACCTATTATAAAATACCCTGTAAAAGCAATGTAATGCCATAGTATAAAGTGAAAGCGTTTATTTTTCCAATTCTTTTTGATTGACATCAATAATGATCCACCAATGATACCAGCTTGAATGAAAAATCCGACGATGGCAAATTGAGTTGAAGTTCCATTATGTTCATAAAGAATTAAATATGAACTTAGCACGTTGATTGGCGTGATTAGAAAATTGTTAAAAATTGCGGTTGCAATAAGTACCCATAATCCAGGTGTTTCTTTTACGGCCCGCATTCCTTCTTTTAAATCAATTAAGAAGGAAGAAACTTTTTTTTCAGCTAAAATGGCTTCTTTTGGTGAAGATTGCACTTTTGAAACATTTGGAATTGTAATGAAAAATAGTGGGATCATCGCGAAGCCAAATGTAATCACATCTAACCACATTAGTTGCACGAGACTGAAATAATTCAATAATAATGCTCCCAATAAAGGTGCGCTCATTTGAACAAGCGTGTCTACAAGTCCTTTGATTCCATTCAGCTGGGAAAGCTTCTCATCAGGAACCATAGTCGACACTACAGCTGATGTAACTGGATAGTGAAAACAATTACCAATATATCTAAATGCATATAAGATCATAAAAAGAATCATATTGGAAAGTAACCAAGGTGCTAAGATAATTAATACTAAAGTAACAAAAGCTTGCGATCCATCGGCGATTATTATAAGTTTTTTACGATCATATTTATCTGCAACCACACCTGCAACAGGGCTTAGGATTATGTGGGGAAAGAATGAAATAACCATGAAAATTCCCATCAGCATTGCATTTTCAGATTGTGAAGTCAGATACCAAGTAAAAGCAAATTGAACAATAGAGCTTCCGAATAAAGATACAAGTTGACCAATCCAGAAGAAAATGTATTGGCGAAAAGTGTCAGAATTTTTGACAATTGTGGTGAGCTGTAAATTTTTTGTAGTTTCCATTTTGATGTTTCACCTTAAATGGGGAAAAAACGAATCAAAAATCCACTTCTCAATAAAATTATAGTTATATGTAAATATTTACCACATTTTAAAATCTTGCAGAAGATTTTGCAAATCTGCAGATATGAAGCAATAAGGATTTAAGATTTTTCTTCCTAATATTGTGATACACACTCCAATATTTAAATGTTGTGTATTAGTGTGTAATAATAAGGTATAACCGACTTACTTTTTTGTAACAATGTATAATTTATTAATATTTTGCTTTAATTGTAATCCGGTATTTCACTGTATTAACTCTTTGGAGTTATTAATTAACTTAATTGCCATTTAAGCAATGTATTTGAAAGGTTACAACCATAATGGCTTCAATTTTTAATTATAAAAATTAGAATTCCTTTCATTATGATACACACTCACTCACAAGTGATCTTTTTTCAAAATTCTTTCCGAATTATAACGAAAACGGAAAACGATTATTTCAATTAAAATTTATAACTTCGTTGGATTAAATTTTCATAAGCGTATGTTAACAAAGCCAATTACCACTCGTTTTTTAATTAGCATTTCGATCCTGGCGTGGATAGGTGATTTTTGCAATTCGATACTGGATGTATTGTATATTTTCTATACGGTAGAACTCGGATTTGCACCTGGACCAATTGGTTTAATCTCTTCTACTTACGGTATTTCCTATGTTATCGGGGCCATTATTTTCGGTAGATTAATCGATAAATTGCCTCATAAAACAAGCCTTCTGATTGCTACAGGGGGACAAGTGGTAATTTCCAGCAGTTACATATTCTTAATTATTTTTTCAACGCATCTTCCTAATATTTTGTTGTGGATTTTAGCCGGACAGGTAATTCGTGCTTTGGTATATTCATTTTTTTGGCCCACCATCGAAATGCTATATTCAGAAATTGCTCAAGGAAACAAACGATTACATGAACGTTTTATCAGCATATTTTGTATTTCTTGGTCTTTGGGTGCGGCTATGGGAACTTCTTTCGCAGGAATTTTTGGGGAATGGCTCATATTGGGTGGTTTTATCAGTACAACGCTGATTTATGCAATTGGTTTTTTAATCGTATTTTTTGGAATCAACTCAAATATTAATTCTGGGGCAGATAATAGTGCAGCCGATAATCTCTCAAACCACCATCCCAAATCATCCTTTATGCAAGATGGAGATTCAGATAAGTCGGAAAATTCTTCCTCTCGAGTGATTTGGCTGACATTGACAGGAACATTGGTGTTTGCCATTATATCCAAAGGACTTTTAGCATATGTTCCTAATTATGCCGTGATTCCTGAAGGATTGGGCTTATCGAATTTAATTTCTGGTCAAATTATTTTTGCATTTGGGATCGGTCGATTTTTGGGCTTTTTAGTGGGTCAATGGATTCCTAATTCCTTTCATAAATTGATTCAGAATATTAGTATAATTGGAATTTTCATGATAGCAATGGCTTTTACTAAGAACTCTTGGCTTTTAGTGGGTGAACTTCTTATAGTTGGATATTTTGCAGGAAGAGTTTATTATATTGGGTTAGAAATGCTCATGAAATATGTTTCCCATGGGAAAGGTTCAAAAGCAAGTCTTTTCGAGAGTATTGTAGGGTTGGGCACGGTATTTTCACCGTTCATTGCAGGATGGTTGGCAGAATTAAATGTAATTATTCCATTTTTCTTTTTTAGCATCATGGCGGGCTTAAGTGCTCTTTATTTAAGATTACGGGGAAAATCATTGATTAAAAGCGAAATACACTTGAAGCAAAAGAATATTTCGAATTTTCGAGAGAAAAACAACACTTAAAGCAGAAGTAATATTTTGAATTTTCGAGAGAAAAATTATGGAACTTACTCGTGAAAATGTGTTACAAGTCTTAAAACCAGTAATGCATCCTATGATTAATGCTTCTTTGCTGGATCTTGATATTATCAAAGATGTTCAAGTGAAAGATGGTGAAATACACATGGTTATGGCCATGCCATTTGCGCAAATTTATGAGAATGTAAAAAGGGTTTTAATTGAAGCTGCAACTCAACCTTTGGCCGTATTTGATGCCAAAGTAAAAGTTAAGTTAACTATTATGGACGATGCGGCTCGAGAGCGTTTTTTGGAATTAGAAAATAAAAATTGGAAGCAGTAATTGTTACCATTCATTTTCATTATTCATTTCTTACTTCTCTTTAATTATTATTCAAACGATTTAAGAATTTAATGGAAGAATAATACAATAACGCTTCCAAAATTCTATTTCCATGCTGTAACTGTACCCCCATTAATCGATGACGGTAAGCCTCAACTGTGTTTCCATATAAATTGCCAATTGTAATCATCCAACACGAAGCTATAATTTGCTTAGTTCGATGTAATCCATAGTATCTTAGCAATTTCTTGACTGTTTTTTTCACCGAATGTAGGCGAAGACTTCACTTTTTTAAGATTCGAGTGAATTTTTAAGATTCGAGTGAATTAAAAAAAAATAGAGATAAACAATGCAGAAAAATTAATCAAGCTATAATAATTTCTCAATTTCATTAATCCGATTCCAAATTTTCACACCTTTCTCAGTTAAATAAATTACTTTATTATTTTCTTTATCTAATTTATAAGCGATTAAATTATGTTTTAATAAATCACTTTTTACCCGGAAGAATATATTTGGATAAGAATTAGAATTTGTTAATCGTTTGAAGAAAAGGGATTGTTGTAATTCAAAATTTGGACATTCTGCTAAAATTTCCAAGGTTTCAGAAAAACCGCGTCGACGAAATAATTTGAAGAAATTTGTACCTGAATTGTTTGACATTGATAATTCCTTCTTTGTATTTTTGTTAAGTATCCTCCCTTAGTAGTAATGTCAGAGAAGTTGAATATAAAAAAATCGAATCCTATTTAAAAATTTGGAAAGGTAGATTTTCTACCATCGTAGGATCATTTCATTATTGATGGATTGAAAGATAAATACTGCCCGAAACAGAATGAGGAGAAAATTTCAAAAGGGAAGAATATTTGCATGAATATGAATACATATGGGTGAAAAAATCTCATCAACTCAAGTTGATTTTGCCATTATAGGAGCGGGAATGGCGGGTTGCAAAATTGCATATCATCTATCCCAATTTGCTTCTTGCGTCCTAATAGAACAATCCTCACCAATAAAACCCTATTTAAATGCGAAAGTTATGTGCAAACATTCTTGGAATTGGTATTCTGAATTAGATATTGGTAATTCAAGCAATTGTCAAATTTCTACTTTGTCTCATTGGAAGACAATTTATGCCAGCCGAGAACATGAAGCCATTATTGACGGTCATGAATTTCAAGAGCAATTAGGTGTGGTGTTTAATGAATATGAACTGCGAGATTGGTACTTGAGTCATGCAGACAGAAATAATTTTGAAATTTTCTGGAATCAAAAATGCATTGAGGCAAAACGAATTTCTTCTACTCAAGTCGGTGACCAAAAGTGGAAAATAATCAGTCAATCCACCTTGCGACCAAAAGATAAAACAGATGAATCTAAAACTATAGTTTTTTTGGCTAAATGTGTGATTTTGGCAACAGGTTCCACAGAATTAGATGTTCCCAATAATATTCAAAGTGTTTTTGGGTTTGAACCGTTAAAACAGCTGCATTCAATTAGCTACTCATTTTCGGCATCGCCTGAGATTCTCGACCAAAATTTGCCTGTACAATATATTTATCGACTTCATCCACAAGTTAGTTTGAAGGGAATGTTGTTTTTAAACCGTACGGTAGAATTCTTTACAATAGGGTTTGTTGACGATGCGTCCTATCCCGAAATGTCCACCAAATTTCATCGTATACTTCGAAATTATAAACCCATTCAAAGATATTTCAAAGATGTCACACCCAATCCAAACACATTAACCGATAAGGATTTTCATTATGGCACTACTTGCGTAGGGCAAATTTCTTCTATAGTTAAAGACGGCGTTATAGCAATTGGAGATGCTGCTGGATTGCTCTACTCCATGTATTTCGAAGGAACTTTAGGAATTGGAGCTTCAACAAACATCCTTGCAGAAGAATTACAGTCAATATTGCAAAACGGAGAAAATTTCTCTTCTTTCAATTTAAAATCCTATGAGGATCGTGTAAATCGCGAAATTAGCGAGCGTTATCTTTTAGCAGGTAGAATGGCTAAAGAATTATTTTATCAATTCGGTGAGAGCCCACCATTTTCAATTTGGGATGTGTATCTTCAAAATATCAATGATCTTTCTCAAGTTCGAAAAAATATTCATGATGCTTATGTTAATCCCAATCTGAAAGAATATCCACTTGATAATGACTTTTGGGTGGGTGAGCAGCTCTTTCATCGTCTTCCCTCCATGAAAAAGGTGGTTTTACTCCCAAAATTTCTGCAATTTAAGCTAAAATATTCCTCCTAATAAATACTATTTTTTCAAATATCACAAAAATGTAAATCATAATTTTTATCTACTTTCAGAACGAGCTATTATTACCTCTTACTTGAGTGAAAATTTAACCCCGCTTCAAGGTTTTTGCTTTTACAGATGTAAAAGTTTAATTAAAACTTGAAGTGGTGAAATTTAGTGTAGTTGATAAAAAATGACCGAAGAAGGAAAAGATAGTCATCTAGTTACCGAAGAACCTATTTTTAAGCCTCGAATGTCCCCAAATAAACCTGGAAAATTGAAATATGGGCGCACTTTCTTAATCGGGCTAGCGTTTTTCTGTTCATCGTTGGCGTGGAATTATTACAATTTCATAATGCCCATACTTTTAAAAGATTACTATAAAAGCATGGGATTGATACAAGGAATTGACACTGCAATCGGAGTGGTTATGATTTTAGATAACATTATCGCTATCGTTTTGCTGCCTATATTTGGAGCTCTATCAGATAAAACCAAATCGAAATTTGGTAAACGAATGCCTTATATCTTGATAGGTGCAAGTTCCGCAATCATTGCCTTTTCAGTAATTGGATTATTATCCCAAAATCGAGGAGTAGCCGCTTTTGTCGGATTTATTTCTGTGGTGATGTGGTTTAATTTATCCATGGCATTTTTCCGTAGTGCCAGTGTTTCATTAATGCCTGATTTGACAGATCCGGAGGTTCGTTCAACAGGAAATGCCATTATTAATTTGATGGGTGCATTTGCTATGGTTATTGCCTTAATTGGACCAACATTAATGGGAATGATTTATGATGTTCGATGGATTTCATTTGAAAATAAGTCACGCGCTGGTGGCTTTTATTATGTAAGCATTTTGACAGCACTTGCATTAATTATTTTGTTTTTGACCATTAAAGAAACACCTACAGGTAAAAAATTCATGGAAATAGGAGATCATCCTATCGCTGTTGATCCGATTACCTTAGAATATATCGGAGAAAATGTTGAAGAGAACAAGCAAAAAGAAACCATTTGGCAGAGTCTGAAAGCAATTTTCACTGAAAAAGAAAAAAGTGCGATCTTCATGCTTTTAGTGATTTTTACCTGGTTTTTGGGTTATAACGCCATGGATACGTATTATTCTCTCTATGCTACTCAATTATTGGGTTGGGAAGAGTCTAGTGCTTCACAAGCTTTAATGGTTGCTCCAATAACCATGATTATCACCGCGGTATTTTCGGGAAAATTAGCTGAAAAAATTGGCCGAAAGCGAACCATCTTTATCGGTTTAATCGGATTGAGTGCAACTATTTTAGTCCTTATGTTTGTGAAAACCTTTATCTTAGTGGTTATTCTCATTGCCATCGTGGGGGTTTTCTATGGAATGATAAATATTAACACCATTGTAATTATATGGCAAATGGCTCCCGAAGGTAAATTAGGGACATACACTGGTGCTTACTACTTTTTCAGTCAAATGTCAGCAACAGTTGGGCCATTAGCTGCTGGAGTGACCTTTGATATCTATAAAAGCATTACAAATGCAGTTGAAGGAACTCAATATGTAATGTTATTCCCATATTTGGTGTTTTGGGAATTAGTTGCTATGGTATTTCTCAGCCGTGTAAAAAGAGGTGAGACAAAAAAGTTTTCTGAGAAGAAATTGGCCGAGTTGCGCGATAAATATGAGGAGGATTAAAGGAGGGAACAAATGATGAAGAAAAAAACTTATCTTACTATTGGAATTCTGATGGTTTTTTGCATGAATGCAATTTTGATCAGTCCAATTTTTGCAGCTACAGAGTGGACTGTCGAATCTGGGGATTATTTACTGTATTCAGTCAAAATTCAAGATGCAAGCGCAATAACTAATGAGGGAACTTTTAATCTTAGTATTGATGCAATAGATACTGTTGCAGAAACGATGCAGTATTCAATTAAACCCGACCTATCGACTGATACAACTAATTTAGCTGCTTCTTTAGATGTATCCGATCAACAAGCCAGCGGTAACAATCTTTACCTATCTATATTTAATGTGATTGTTTTGTATGATTTACAAACATTTGCTGATTTTAAAAACCATATCGGTACGTATTTGAAGGATTTGACCAGTTCATACCTCGAACTTTATGGCGATTATCAACATTACCGCTATGGAATAAAGCAATTGTCATATGGGTGGGAAATTAAGTGGTGGGATATGACCCAAGAAATCAGTACATATCAAAAGATTCAATACAATAAAGATGGGATTCTCACCGCTTATGAAAACAGCAGTCTTTCTGCAGACGGCAAAGAAACCGGAGTAAAACTGAGTTTACAAACATATTCTGGAGCTTCAGGCGGAATTCCTGGTTATTCGTTGCAAATTATTTCTGGAATTATGCTTTTTACATTTGCAGGTTTAATTTGGAGTAAAAAACGAAATCTCATTAAAAAATAAAATATTCATCATCCCCTAAGGGGGAAAATGTTTTTTTCTTTCTTTTTCATTATTCATGTCGTATTATGATTTTAGGATGTTAAAAAGATGAAAAAATAAAAGAATTGAAAAAAAAATATTATCTATTCTTTAATTCGACCAGCACTTTTTGTGCTGCAGTAATGATTGGATAGGTGGTTGGGGCTGAGGTTATAAGGGGATGGGTTCCAAATTGTAAGGTAAATAATTCTGCTATGCTCATTCGCTGCTGAATCGCTACAGAAATTACATTAATCATTTCAGCAGCGCTTTTACCTCCAGAAATCACTTGACCTCCTAAAATTGTTCCACAGTTTTTTGAAAAGATTAATTTTACTTTTACATCAGAAGTATCAGCAAATTTTCCTGGATGACGGTCTTTTGAAGATGTAGTGCCAGTAACTATATTAAAACCTGCTTCTTCTGCGAGTTTTTGGGTTAATCCTGCTGTGGCAATAGTTAATCCTTGTAAATTGGTTGAAAACACACCAATTGTTCCCTTGTTTTCCCGAACTACTTGTAATCCAAATAGATTTGCTCCAGCTATCCTAGCTTCAGCACAAGCAGTAGATGCTAACATCACCTTGCTAGGACGTCGAGTGAAGAAATCAATTTTAGCCGCACAATCTCCTACTGCAAAAATATCTTTGTCAGAAGTTCGCAAATATTCATCAACCCAAATACCATTTCTTTCAACCCGTAACTCAAGTTTGGTTGCAAGTTCAGTATTAGGTCTCGCTCCAATGGCACAAATAACCATGTCAGCTTCAATTTGTTCTCCTGTTTCAAGATGAACGAAATTATCATCAATTGCAGTAACCTTTTTGCCTGTTAGGAGATTAACACCAGTAGCTCTAAATTTCTCTTCAACCACATCAGAAATTTCACGATCAAATGCCACACCTAAGATGTTTGGGAGCATTTCGATAATTGAAATCTTCTTATCTCTTTCTCGGAGTAATTCATCAGCAAATTCCATTCCAATGAAACCCGCTCCAATAATCACTATCTTTTTCGCAGATTTAGTTGCTTCATAGGCTTTTTCTAAATAGGAATTATCTTTGGAGACATAATAAACATGAGGTTTGTCGTATCCAGTTATAAATTTTGGAACAATTGGTTTTGAACCCGTTGCAAGTACAAGTTTGTCATATTTAATTTTTTCACCGCTCTTCAATTCCATAATTTTCTTAGATTTATCGCCATCGACAACTTCATCAATGACCAGATCTATATTAAATGCTTTATAACTAGCGTCTGGCATTACGTTGTTTCCAATGCCTTTTAATTGTCCGAAGGCATAAGGAATCCCGCATGGGATCGGAACATTTGGAAAATTGCGAACAGTCATAATTTTTTTGTTCGGATTCATCTGGGCAGCAACTACAGAGGTGATCAATGCAGCAGGACCGCCTCCAACCACTAATACATCAGTTTCTTTCATGATTCTCACGCTTTTTGTTAAGTATTTTTGAAAAAATAATGAAGTAATTATACAAAAATTTATACAATCAATTTTTGTAGTTCCTCTCACCTATTAAATGTCGTGAAAGTGCAAAACAATGTTCAGAAATGATCACAAATTTTCGCACTTCAGAGCGCAAAGTGGAATTTAAAGTTCAATTGAGAGAATAAGATCCCCACAAACTTTATTAATTACGGCATTACTTTTTTCACAAACTATGACTAAAAACTCTAATACAATAGGGAAAATGCATTTTTATTATGGAATGGGTCCTGGAAAAACTTCCATTACACTTGGTCGGATAATCCGTGCTTTAGGTCATGGATTAAAACCAATTTTGATCCAATTTCTAAAGAAACATGACCCTTCTGGGAAGAAAGGCTTTTTCTATGGAGAATATATTACATTAACTGAACTTCTCAATGTACCGATTATGCAATTCGGAAATTATCATTTTGTAAAAACTACCTCACAAGTTGAGGCTAACCGTCAAATGGCAGCAGATGCCCTCCAACAAATGCAAGAAATTTTGCACTCTGACGATTACGATCTAATTGTGTTGGATGAATTGGGTTCGATGATTGAACTGAACCTTTATTCCGAAGAGCAAATTTTCGCTCTTTTGGCTTCACGCGACCCCCATGCAGAGATTATAATCACTGGGCATCAGCCTATTGAAAAAATTATTGAAATCGCAGATTATGTCACTCATCTGCAAGAAGTTAAGCATCCATTTCAACAAGGGATTCAAGCGAGAGAAGGCATCGAATATTGAGCAAAAAGAAAATATTCAAAATGGATACCTCCGACATTATATCATTAAACATGTTTTTTTGGAACTATAACACTAATCAACCTTAATCAAATCGTGAGAAATATGACTGAAAATTCTCAAAAAAATCTCCAGCAAAAGCTGGTAGAAGAAACGGAACGATGGATTAATTCCACCGTAGCAAAATCCTTGGAAAAAGTGCCAGAACGGAAAAGAAAATTTAAAACTCTATCTGATATCCCCGTAAAAGCTCTCTACACACCTGCAGACATTGCGGATCTAGATTATTTTAGGGATTTAGGCTTTCCAGGTGAGTTTCCATTTATTCGAGCGGCGCAACCCACAAACTATCGGGCGCGCTTTTGGACTATGAGGCAATTTGCGGGTTTGGGTACTGCGAAAGAAACAAACCAACGATTTAAATACTTAATCAAGAACGGCCAAACTGGATTATCGGTGGCTTTCCACCTACCTACTCTATATGGACATGAATCCGGGTCTCCTATGAGTGCGGGTGAGATTGGTAAAGAAGGTGTGGCTATCGATACACTTGCCGATATGGAAGTAGTCTTTGACGGAATTGACCTCAGTAAAATAAGCACTTCTATGACGATTAATGCCCCTGCTTCGATTTTACTGGCAATGTATCTTGCCGTAGGAGAAAAAAAAGGTATTCCTATGGAAAAACTCACGGGAACTATTCAAAACGATATCTTAAAAGAATATCAAGCCCAAAAATCTTATATATTCCCTCCGGAGCCTTCAATGCGATTAATTGTAGATACAATTGAATTCTGTACAAATCACGTGCCTAAATGGAACACTATCAGCATCAGTGGTTATCATATTCGTGAAGCAGGATCCACCTCCGTTCAAGAGTTGGCTTTTACGTTGGCGAATGGTTTTGCTTATGTAGAAGCAGGAATGGAACGAGGACTAAATGTGGATGATTTTGCTCCCCGATTATCTTTCTTTTTTAATGCACATAACAATTTCTTTGAAGAAATAGCAAAATACCGCGCTGCTCGTAGAATTTGGGCTCGTCACATGAAGGAGATCTACCATGCTAAAGATCCTCGTTCCTGGCGCTTGAGATTTCACACCCAAACTGCTGGAGTATCGTTAACCGCTCAAGAGCCCTATAACAACATCATTCGAGTTACTCTTCAAGCGTTGGCTGCGGTTCTAGGAGGTACGCAATCCTTGCATACCAATTCATTTGATGAAGCTCTGGCGCTACCTTCAGAAGAAGCGGTGAAAATCGCCTTGAGAACCCAGCAAATAATTGCCTATGAATCTGGTGTTCCTGATGTAATTGATCCTCTTGGTGGTTCCTACTATGTAGAATGGTTAACTAACCGGATGGAGGCAGAAGCAGAAAAATATTTCGAGCATATTAAAAAATTGGGTAATGGTTCTATGCTACAAGGGGCTTATGTCGGAATAAAGAACAATTTTTACCAACGAGAGATTGCCAACTCATCCTATCATTATCAGAAAGAAATTGAATCGAAAGAGCTGGTACAAGTAAGCGTAAATAAATTCAATCAAGTCGCAGAAAAGGAGAAAAAACCCGAAATTCTTAAAATTTCCGAGAAAGTGGCTGAAGAACAGATTGCATCTCTTCAAAAGATAAAATCGGAACGTAATAATGAAAAAGCAAATGCTTGTCTGGAAATTTTGCGAACAAAGGCTAAAACGAATGAGAATTTAATGCCATATATTTTAGATGCTGTGAAAGCCTACTGTTCGGTGGGAGAAATCGTAGATGTATTTAGAGAAGTTTTTGGAGTTTATCGGGAGGAATCTATTTTTTAAAAAAATATAGAAAAATAAAAGAAGGTGTGAAGATGGAACAAAAAATACGCATAATTGTGGCTAAACCAGGACTTGATGGGCATGATAGAGGTGCAAAAGTTATTTCTCGCGGATTGCGGGATGCTGGATTCGAAGTGATTTATACAGGATTACATCAGACTCCAGATGATATTGTACAAAGTGTGCTTCAAGAAGATCCAGATGCTTTATTGTTATCAATTCTTTCAGGCGCTCACCCTGTGTTATTTCCAGAAATAATGAAGAAATTGCATGAAAATGGGATTGATGATGTGTTAGTTCTCGGTGGTGGGATCATACCGGAAGAAGATGTTCCAGCTTTAAAAGAAACTGGTATTGGTGAAGTATTCGGACCTGGAACCAAGATTCAAGAAATAGCCGATTATATCCGTGCACATTTGAAACGCTAAATATTTTTTCATTCTATTGTAAAAAAAAAAAATTTCAATTGAATACTTAAAAAAATACTTGGAATAGAATATACATGACTTTATCTAAGATATCTGATGAAAATATAAAAAAATTTATAGATTTACTCAAAGATCCTACCGATTCTGTCAAAAAAAAGAGAGCTTTAGCCAGATTAATTACCTTCATCGAAAATGGTGGACCTGAAATTGCTAAAAAAATCATACCTCAAATTTATCATTTGACAGGTCACGCTCAAATAATTGGGATTACTGGAGCACCAGGTTCGGGAAAATCTACTTTAACTGCAAAAATTGCCGCACACTTCTTAGATCAAGGATTAAAAGTTAGTGTGGTGGCAGTTGATCCTACTTCTCCTTTTAGCGGTGGCGCTCTTTTAGGTGATCGAATCCGGATGAAAGATATATTTACTCATCCTAATTTCTTTATCAGATCAATGGCCAATAGAGGTCAACTTGGCGGATTAGCCATGGCTACAAAGGATGTAATCCATGTTTTAGATGCATATCATAGTGATATAATCATTGTTGAAACGGTAGGTGTGGGGCAATCGGAAATTGATATTTTTAAAAGCGCTCATACTACCTTGGTTATCACACCACCTGGTTTGGGAGATGAAATTCAAGCAATCAAGGCTGGGTTGATGGAAATTACCGATATTTTTGTAGTAAATAAAATGGATCGAGAAGGTGCTGACAAAAGGGTGGCTGAATTGGAAACTATGCTAGATTTTGCTGAAAATATTGATGTGCAAAGTGATCAAACCCAAGCTAAAGTGGTGCGTTGTGATGGGTGGCGTCCACCGGTCATTAAGACTAATGGTCTTACAGGAGAAAATGTTCAATTACTCTTGGAGAACATCAAAAAACATCAAGAATTTTTAGAAAAATCAGGTTTTAAAAAGCGACGATTGCAATTTCGATATAAACACTATATTATTGAGATATTAAAGTATTTTCTTGTGAAAAATGTGGAAGAAATAGTGTTTACCAATGAGAAAATTAATGAATTTATCGAAAAAATCCTAAGTTATGAGCATGGTTCAGACCCCTATTCTATCTCAGAGGCTATTATGGAAATATTTCGCGATAGGTATTTCACATGAACCCCCCGATTCTTCTAGTATATGGTGGTGGCAAATTTGGAACGATAGTATTTCAAAAATTTCATTCCACCCATCGCCTGCTGATAATTGATAATGATCGAGAGTGTGCTGCAGCTCAACTTCCTATTCCTAAAATTATTGAGAAAAACCTCAAAGTTCAAACTGCTCAAATAATGCAAACAAAGGATTCATGTTTTATTTTAGGTGATATCGAGACCGTTGTCTATTTATTGGACAAAATTTCAATTGATTTTCTGATCCCAGTGGCACCAATTCACATTATGAAGGAGATACTAGTTTCACATTTCATTCAGCAATTTCCTTCTTTATTGATTTCTGAAGATGTAGAACTTGCATTGCCTTCGGATTTAATCCCCCCAGAACTCCAAATATTTTCAAATTCGCCCCAAACTCTTTATCTTTCTTATGCGAAATGGGAAGAACGATGCCCTGACAATTGTCCAGGGCCAACTGGATATTGCCGTATTCACAAACGCCTTAAACCGATTTCAGTTACTGATCTTTGTAATACTGCCTGGCCTGGACCTTTTACCTTCATTTTTGAGAGTTGGCAGCTTTCTCCTGGGATTGGAGGTATTCCTATTTCTAGTATTCAAAAACATTTTAATCGTTTAAAACATGCAGGTACAGAAATAATTAATTCATTTAGTGAATTGAATGTTTCAAATCGCACCATTATAATTGGAACAACATGCAATTGCCATGGGGTTGTATCAGCTATTAAAATCAGCAATAAAAAAAATTAATTTGGTGGTGTTCGCATCAAATTGTGATATTCTTTTTCGAGATCAGCGATGTAAGCTCGCTGATTTTGAAGTTCTTGAATAACATTACTTAGATGGAAGAATACATGTTTTTGAATGTCGTCTGTATGGTCTCCTGCTTGGACAAATCGAGTAATTTTTACTATTTGTTGGGCGCTGTCATGGTATCTCTTATTTATATTCTCCAGTTCTCGCGAAGTATGAATGTCATAGTAATAATTAACTGCATTTGCTATATTTTGAATATTTATTGAAACCATTTTACATTTCAATGAACTTTTGATGCACTCTTCTAGTTTTATTCGGATTTCTTCTAATTTTCGGTTTAATTTTTGTCGTTTTTCTTCATAGTCTTCTTGAGTGAATTTATGCTCAACTTTAATGATATTTTTTTCATTTTTTCTTTTACCAAACATGTGATTTTGAACCATTTAGAATTTTTCCTCCTTGATCATCTTTATAATGATTTTACGTTATTAATAAGTTCTCATAGATTGATGCATTATGTAAAATTTGAAATAGATTGCACGAAAATCCCCACATTGAATTTTAGAAGGTCGTAAAAGTGATTTGTAATCTTAATTTTTTACTTAGAAATTCAATTGCATCGATCGATTAATTCTTCTTATCATATTTACCGAGTAGAAGCATATTAATGTATTGTATTTCTGATTGCCGACAAATTAATTTTAATGAGAATTAACTGATTTCTATCATCGACCATATCGTAGCAGCTAATGATAAATTTCCAGAATAAAACCATTTTAAGCCAATCGAAAATAACAGCCAGTTAATTTGCTCCGAAAAACCATAAAATTCCTCAATAAAGGTGAAGCTGTTAAACTGTTCCAAGAAATTAATCATGTTAGGAGTAGGCAAGTTAATAAATTCTGCCACTAACGATGCATTCATGTATTTTACTATTTCAGGAATTTCGGCTTGTTGATTCATTAAGCGCACTGCGTTTAAAAAATTTACATAAATATCCAGCGAAGAAAATTGAAATGAACCAAGATAATCATCCCAATTATTGGAAATTTGGGCTAATTTTAAATGAGAAAGTAAAATTTTTTGGGGTAGCAAATCTTCATTTAAGTTCCCAGTTAAATAAATTTGAAAGTTTTGTAGTCCTTCTCCCAATTTTGCACGCCTGGTAATCAGCGGATTACGAGGAATCATTAAAACTTGGGGTCCTCCCCTTGGATTCTCATAGACGTAGAACTGATGGGGTATTTTTTCAAACTTGAAATAATATAAGGAATTAGTAGGAAGGTTGATACCGTGGCTGCACAAAAATTCTATCTCAGCTTGATTTAATACTTTACCTTGATTATGCTTTTTAAGATACACATATATCTTTTTTAAAGATTTAGTTTCAAGACTATCTTGAACAAAATTATCTACTGCGGTGGTTGAAATTAGTCGGGTTTGATTTGGATCGATAATTTGGGTAGATTCGTGAGATGAAAACCATGTCGAATCAATTAATGAATTGGTTATTTCTTCAGTGTTTTTAGAAAAAGGGGCTGTAATAGTATCAAGATTCGGTGCAATTGACTCAGGAAGTAAATCTAAATCCATATTTTGGGTCATATTTTCTTTATTGGCTTGAGAAGAGAATAAAATTTGAGTTTTATTATCTAAATCGGCATTTTCTTGCTGATTTTGGAATAATTTTTGGGGTTGATAATCTAAATGTAAGAAATATTTTTGCTTTTTCATCTCCTCAATTTTCTGCCAATTGACTTTGGGCTTTAATTTTTCAATTTCTTGGGCGATTTTCTGCGTATTTTTTTCCATATTTATTTCATAGCTGAGTAAATGGAGCTCTTCCAATAATAGGAATATTTCTTCAGTATTTTGTTTTTTTCTTGCCTCTTGAATCGCCTTTGATATGATTTTATACCTGATTTTATTGATTTTTTCCAATTCAGCTTGAATCTTCTTAATTTTCTTAGCATTCTCACTTTTTTGATAATGGTATTTTGCTTCATTTAGATAAGATACTTTTTTTTGTAATTCTTCTGGTGAAATATCAGAAAGATTATGGGCTTGGGATGTTGCAAAATCCCCCTGTTTTTCATAGAATTGATGGATTTCTCCAGAAATGCGTGTCAATTCCTTCTTTGCATTAATTTCTTTGAAAATATGATATGCTTTTTCATAATATTCTAATGCAATCTTGGTATCGTTTTGAGTCTCTAATTCTTTGGCTTTGTTCTCATACCACCTTCCAAGTTGGATATTTACTTCCAGGAATTTAGTTTTAGCTTGCTTCTTATGGCTTTCATCTCCAATAGAGTGGAATTTTGTATAAGCAGATTTATATTTCTGGATACTGGCACAATATTCATGTTGTTGGGCAAGCATATCTCCATGATTGAGATCGATATATGCCAGTTTGCTAATTAACTTCATCTGTGCTTTTTGAAACATTAATGTGATTTTCTTTGGATTTTCTTTTTCTTTTATTAAATTCTTTATTTTTTGCCACGTTTCGAGCGCCTGAATGATCTTATCTTGCGATATTACCTGATCAAATTTATCGAGTAAGTAGTAGGTTATTTCTTTTTCCACATATTGCTGAATTTTTTGGAATTCTGACTTATTTGGATTGAAGAATTTAGTCAATTGTGGAATGCGTAAGAAGAAATCCGTATAAAGTAATGAGACATAACCAAATAAGTTAATAATTTCCGAAAAATGGCGTTCTAAATGGCGTCTCTTTAGTTCTACACTCCGAATAGTGGTTAATACCTTAAAAACCCATGTTTCAAAGAGTTTAAATGCATTTTTTGAGTTATTAATCAAAGTTTTATCAAAATCATTTAAAAATTGATAAAGTGAATTTTGGAGATCCAGCAAATTGATTAAAAAAACACTCGATTTGCGGTCATCATTACCTCGAACTGCTTCTTCAGCCTTTGCCAATTGCTTATCAAAGAGAATTTTTAGACAGAGAATAAAATTCTGCTCTACTTCAAATCTGTCCGTTGGAGATAGAATTTCGCTGTTACGTTTTAAATAATAGAGGTATTTTAATGCAGGTTGAAATTGTCCACTTTTTAAGAACCTTACTGCTTTTGCAACAGTAATTTTAGGGGGATTACCAACCATAGATAATAGTAAAACATTCCACCAAAAAAATCCTTACCATCAAAGAGATTACACGGATTTTTTTTATCTTGGTGTAACGAAAATATTCAAACCAGAATCATCTATTTCGGTAAATGACTCAGATTTATTCTTTTCAATTTCTGTAATTTCCTGCCAAATTTCAATTTTTTTCCGATTAATTAACTGTAAAAGATAAAGAACTGTTTGAACTATACCTTCAGGTTCTGGAGAAATTATAAGAGAAAGAAACGAAACTGGGCAGTTAGGCTTATAACATTCTTTAATTTTTTGGTATAAATCCGATATCTGTTCTTCCACATATACTCGCTTTTCTTCCGCCTTTTTTAAAAGATTTGCATGCAGAACATTATCTGGGCTTTTAGTCAGTGGAGAAAATTTCAATGTTTTTGAAGGCGTACGAATTTGAGTTTTAAACGTTTTTATCAAAGCGGAACCTAATTCAGAGAAATTTACCTTGCGATATACCTTTCGTAAAGGTGAAGATAAATAGCGGTTTCCGTCTCGATCTTGGTTGAAGAAGCGATTAATTGATGTCATTTGCGCCAACATAGCATTCCTTTCTTGTAAGTACTGCGATAATTGCGCATCATCTACAATTTCGGTGTTATTGTCAAATGCTTGACGTTTTTGTGATTTACCTAAAATTGATTGCATAGATATCTTTCTATTGGCGAAGGAATCATCATCTTCGAAATCTTCATCATTATTTTGGAATTCATCTTCCAAAACTTCAATTTCTTCTAAAAAGTCTTGGGTATTTTGAGAATCATGCAGAATACTGGTTGATTTGACATTTATTAAACGTGAAGTCGAATAAAGAACCCGACCTCCTATCCGAAGTTGAATCTCGCTGTTGGAGTATAATCGCTTTTGAATTTTTTCCAAAGTGGATTTAACATCTATTTGCCATGGATTCTGTTTGAGTAGCTTGGAAAATTCATCAGAATCAATTAGTATCCCCAAATCTGCAGCTTTTTGGGAAATATTCAAATTTGCAGAAGAAGAAAATGAAGAAGAATTTATGTGTGAGATGGAAGGTGGAGATTGAATGTAGGGATAAGAATGAGAGGAAATGCTATTTTCAATATCTTTTACAATATTCGAGTGATTTTGATTCGATTTTTGAAAATTTTTCTTCAAATCGTTATCATTGTTTAATTTAAAGTCGTTGTTCATAAGATTCTATTCCCTATAATGGTATCTGCTAAAACAATAAAGACGAAACAAAAGCAATAAATTTATAATGCTATTATAGAGATATCATAGTGATAATGTAAGCATATTACCCATGAACATCCAAGGGAATTATTAAGCAAGATTTATATATCACTTTTTCTTTCATCGAGAAATGTTCAAATAATTATTTAAGCCAAAAAATCAAATACTTAAGAGAAGGATCATTGAGAAAATAGTGACATATCATGATAGATTCAAAGGCTATTAAAGCAATAATTTCTAAATTTATGCAAGATGAACAGACACGCGCTGTTATCATTTGCGATTCAGAAGGACTACCTATTCAATCTTCCTATCGAGGGGAACAGATCGAGAAAACTGAAGAAATTGCGGCTTATATTACGGCATTAATCTCACGAGGGAAGCAAACCGTTGAAGTTTTAGGAGAAGGGCGTTTGAATTTTGTTCGTTTAGAAACCGATAAAGGAGAAGTCATGATTGCTCCTCAGGAAGGTTTAATTTTAATTGTGTTACGAAATACAACAGAAATATAATTTTTAAACATTAAATTTAAATTACTAATTTTTATCGCTAATTTTTTATAGATTTTTAACTAATTGACATATATGAACATCGAAGAAGTGGGACCGAAATTAGCTGCCGCAATGGATGCTGTTCCAGTTTGTGAAGGCTTAATATTGGCAAAAATAAGCGGGGAAGTATTGATTGGACAAACTCTTACAGAGCTGAATCATGGAGAAATCGCTAAATCTTTTAGTAAACTTTTCGAAGTGGACTTTTCTTATTTAGAAAGAGGAAAATTGCAAGATTACACCATTAATTTGGAAAATGGGTCAATTATTGCGGTTAGAAATGAAGATCATATGTTGATTGGTTTACTTGGTGCTGACGGGAAATCTTCTGTTGGTTTATTAGTGAGGCAATTAAGAAACATTATGTGGAAGTAATTTTTAGTGACATTTTTTTATTTTCCTTCTCATATTGTATTTTTAACGAATATAATCAAGTATTCTACCAGGTCTTCTTAATCTTACATTTATCTCTCCACGAAATCGGAAGCGTTTTTATATCACCAGAAGGTGTTTCTATCTCAAAATCTCGAAAGATCTTGGTTTGGGGTTTTCGGGGGCGACCTACCATATAAATTCGAGTTTTTAATGTGATAAAAACTTTGTGGAAAATATCCAATAGAAGATTCTTATGTAAAAAGACAACTTTTTCTTCGCTTTAACAGATATTATTCTTCAAATTCATAAATAAAATGAAAATTAAGAAGATAGAATAAAAAAAAGGAGTATCCAAATTGATCCTTGAATTTTGAAATTCATCCAAATTAATTTTTTTCATTTTTCCGACGAAAATTATACTTTTTTATTAATTAAGAGCCCTTTTTTTGGACATTTTGCTTTTTCCAAAATAATTTAGGTTGAATTGTGAAGTTGATTATATATACGCAAAAATTTTACTAAGATCAAACATTAAGTGATATAAGATGAGTAAACGACGCGAATTATATGTACTTGATAAAGGTGGTCAAATATTATATTACTTTTCCACAAAATATGACTCAAAAGAAGATCAATCCATGCTTCTTACAGCAAGTTATCTAACTGGTGTATTGCAATTTGCCCGCCGGGCATCAGGAGACTTTATTTCCACTTTCGAATTGGGAACACTTCGAATAATGTTACGAGTTGGGAAAAATTTACCTCTTTATTATGTCTTAATTGCAGGAAAAGAAACAAAAATTAAAGAAAAACAAATTGACCAGATGTTAACTGCGATTATAGAGGCATTTGAAGAAATTTGCACACTTGAAAAATTAAACAATTGGAGTGGAAATATTTACGAATTTGAAGAATTTACTCCAAAGGTCAAAAAAATTCTGAAGGTTAAATAATCAAATTAATTTGGATAATTGTGTAAAGAAATATCACTTATTCTTATTTTTTCCCCAAGTTATCTTAATCTGGCATTTGGGATCGGCATAAACATGAATTTTGTATAAGGTTCCAAAATAGGTGGTTTTTTTAGATATCGGTTGATTGCATTCTACCTCCATTTCTTTAGAATTGATTTTTGGTCCCAAGAAATAGAGATCACCAGCATGTTTTCCTGGAAGCGACACCTCAATAGCCATTATATTTTCTTTGATATTCATCTTATATTCTTTTATTTCCATCGCACCTTGCGAAATATGAATGGTGGAGGAAATAAAAAAAGGTAAAGATAAAGCAGAACGGGGATTTTCTGAATGACTTGGAGAGACGGGGACTAATGCCAAGTATCGACATCCATGACGGGGAACATCTGAAAGCACAATTTTTTCATCGATGCGCTTGCGTGCCAAAATTTTTTCATTCCAATAGTCAAACACGATGAATTCTTGTTCTTTGCAATAACCAATTTGATCTTGATAAATAATAAGATCGCGAATTCGATATGTCATACTTGTGGGTGATTTTTGCCAATTAATGCAACATACCAAATGCCGGATGGAAGGATTAGCATCACCAGAAATTTTCACCGTTTTAGCATAAAGAGTAGGCTCGGACCTGGAAAATAAATCTAAAGGAACGACCTCTGGCAGTTTAATAGAATAAGGGGGTAAAATTCGATTGAGAAGATCCAATCTTTCTCTATTGACCTTCTTTTCATCATCCGAAATTAAGATTTGTCCCCCAGAAAGTCCGAACACCGTTAGTTCTAGAATAACTTCTTCAATTGTTAGTTGAGAGCGATTTTCTCGGACAACTACGCAGTCCGGGTCGTTAACCCACCAAGTATTGTGCATGTAAGATCTTTGAATTATTGATTTTAAAGCAACTTTTAGGGAAGGTGCAGAAACTTTTCCAATTTTATAGAAAAGTAACTCATTATTAGACCAATTAGCTGCGGTATCCGGCCCGATACGCATAATGTCTACAATTCCAACTGCTGGTCCAAGAGGACATCCACATCCTAAGACGATCTTTGAATCTCCGAAACCTTTTCTGATAGCCTCCAACCCTCTTCTTAGAATTTGGGCACGAGAAAATCCTGGCTGCTGGTATATGAAATCAATTGCTTCCGAAGCATATAAAAAGTCAATTTTTAAAAAATCAAATCCCCAATCATTTGAAATTACCTTGGTTTGTGCAGTTAAATACTCACGCACTTCAGAAAGGCTTAGATCGATGGCATACTGATTCGCACCCCAATTCAAAGCAGTAGATACTGGCCTATTAAGCCGGTTTTTCAACATCCAATCACTATGTTTATGATAAAATTCTGATTTCTTAGTCATGAAAAATGGAGCAAACCATAACCCGGCCATAAAAGAACGTGCGTGTATTTTTTCCACTAGCCATCTCAAACTGTGTGGAAATTTATTATTGAAAACTTCATTATCTATGCCCCAGTCTCCGATAGTAGTTTGATATCCATCATCCAGTTGAATAAGATCGATGGGATATTCTGGGTGCTCTGAAAAAAACTCCAGATTGGATAGCACATCTGTCTCTTTCACTTTTGTATAATAATAATACCAAGAGCACCACCCCGTGAGAATTTGCTGAGACTTTCGATTATTTTTTAGATTTGATGCATAAATTCCAGCCATCCTGCACATTTCTGTCAAGATATCGTATCCTTCGGGGGTTGATGTTAAGCTTAAAGCAAGTTTTTCAGATTTTCTAAGGCCATCGTTTAAAAGCGAAAGTAAAATTCCGTCAGTTTGCGAATAGGCGCATAACCATTTGACTTTACCTTCGAATTGAAGGCGATCCATGATAACTCTGCTGAACTGATCCTTTAAGGTTAAAAATCCTAACACCAAGCTGCATTGAGAGTTTTTATTATAAATTACAGTATGATACTCACTTTGATACCGGCCTACCAGTCGTTTTTCTTGATTTTCCATATTAATTCGGCCCAATTTCACCGGAGATGAAGGCCATTTATCATAATATGTCAATAAATAATTATTTGACCATGATTGCCATCCATTCGAATAGAAAGTGATATTTTCAGGATTTTGGGGTTTGGGTTTTTGAGGGATTGGAGAATTTGGAGAGTTTGGAAAATTTAGAGAGTTTTGAGATTTTTGAATGTATTGAGCTTTTTGATTAAGATTTAGCGCGCCTTGATTCTTCATGTAAAGCGGAGCGTATGCATATAATCCATATGATTTCACTTCAGAAGGAATCAAATCAAGAAAAATTTGACTGGTTAGAAACATAGGTTCAGATACAAATTTGATTCCATCAGTACGTTCTGTTAAAATTTGAAATCTCCAGCGACAAGGCAGTTCAATTTTCACATCAAGTTCTTCAGATTTAAATATGCAATGAAATTGTATCTGAATTCCTGAACCAAGATTGTCCTTATATTCTGTGATTTCAACGGATTCAAGAGTATTATGAACTAATTTGGGGATTAAAGTAAGTAATTTGTTTTTTTGATTTTTAAGAAAAATCGCTCCAGAGGCTTCTTGTAAGAAAATATCTTCAGATTTTAAGGAGTAATGCAGTTTATTGTCCACCGAAAAGAAGGATACTCTATGGTTTTTCCAACTTAAGGTTAGTTTGTCTGAGGATTGTTCGACATTTACGTTTTGAAAATCGGTCATTATAAGAAATAATTGGTGAAACTTCCATAAAAACTTCTTCCAATAAGATGAATTGATCGATGATAAAAAGTTGTCGCTTGATGCTTTATAATTTATAAAGAGTTATGTTTCGATCTTTGAATAAATCGTTATAAGTATTTAATTGTTTATCACGCGCTGCAGCGGAATCTATCTCCACAATTTGAATAGAATCGGATTGTTCGGGCGCACTCGCCAACAAATTACCAGTAGGGTCTGTGATTTGGGATTTACCTGTAAAATTAAAATGATCAGTCCCTCTCTTTTCTTCACCATAGCGATTAGCAGTAATTGTATACACTCGATTTTCTAAACTACGGGTTATCATAGCTCGTTGACAGTAAGGTAAGACTAAATTGGCAGGATGAGCTATGATTTCTGCCCCTTGTAGAGCCAATGAACGACAAGCTTCGGGAAAGATCCAATCGAAACAAATCATTACACCCAGTTTGAAATTTTCCAGTTCAAACACTTGAAATCCACAGTGCCCGGGAGTGAACCACAATTTTTCTTTGTAAAACAAATGCACTTTTCTATATATTCCAAGGATTTCAGCTTTTTTTACCACAATCGCTGTATTATAAATTTTTCCTTCCATTTTCTCTGCAAATCCTCCAACTATGATAGCTCCAGTGGTTCGTGAGAGTTCTTGCAAGAATACGGTTGTTTCACCATCTGTAGGTTCTGCTAGAGATTCTACTTCCTGGTGTGAGGTAAAGGTATAACCTGTTGCAAATAATTCTGGTAAAACTAACAAATCTGCCTTAACGCCGCGAGTTAGAAGGCGAAGATGCTGAAAATTCTTTTTCTTTTCTCCAAATTGGGGATGATATTGAATAAATCCGATTTTCATAGCAATAAGCACCAATTAATCTTCAATTTTAGCCCAAAAAACTTCAAAAAAGGTGGTTAAATCAACATTACCGCCACTGAGAATAACACCCACTTTTTTTCTTGCAATTTTGATCTCCCCAGTTCGTAAAGCAGCTAAAGGGACCGCACTGGAAGGTTCTACAATAATTTTCATTCTTTCCCAAAAAAATCGCATGGCATCCAGAATCTCTTGTTCGCCCACTCTAACAATCTCGGTTACATTTTGAGAAATAATTTGAAAAGTTCGGGGGCATAGGTTAGTTCGTAAGCCATCAGCTATGGTATTTGGATCGGAATTTTTCTGAATTATTCCAGAATGAAAGGATCTATATGCATCATCGGCATTATAGGGTTCTCCTGCATAAACATCGATTTTAGAATTAAATCCTTTAGCAGCAATGCTTGTTCCACTTAATAGACCGCCCCCCCCAACCGGTGCAATAATTAATTCCAAGTGGGGATATTCTTGTAATAATTCATAAGCAGCCGTTCCTGCACCAGCAATAATCTGATCATTGTCGTAGGGATGAATTAGGGTTTGTCCCTCTTTTTCCATTATTTGCTGGCAAGTTTCTTGTCTGGATTGCACGTTATTTTCACATTGAACCACTCGAGCACCATAAGTATCGCACGTAGCACGCAATTTTACTTGGGGAGAATTTTTTGGCATGACGATTGTAGCAGGAATACCAAGAATTGAAGCAGCCAGTGCAACCGCTTGCGCATGGTTTCCGCTTGAATGTGTGATTACTCCGCTTGCTTTCTGCAGTGAACTGAGCTGACTTAAAGCATTAAATGCACCTCGAAATTTAAAGGCACCTACCCGCTGGAAATTCTCGCATTTAAAGATAATCTCTGCATTCAATTCTCGATTTAAGGTGCGGGAAGTCATCACCGGCGTATGATTGATTTCCGATGAAATGCGATGGTGAGCTTGTATAATATCGTTATATGTGACCATAGATCTTACCAATATTAGGTGGTTATTTCTTCTAACAATTAAAAAGAGAAAATATTTTCTTTTTCATTGCATTGAGCTAGGTAATGTCGCAGTCATTTAAGAAATCTTCATCTCAAATCAATGTGGATGTAACAACTACTTCTGACACTTTAAATTTACAACCCAAATCAGTATCTCTTAAATCAATTCTGAAAGAGGCATGGATTCTCTTTAAAAAAACAGCCTTACCTACTCTCGGATTAGTTATTCTTCTTAGTCTAATTACTGCAGTGTTTCGCTTAGTTTACATTCCTGGAGATTGGTATATTCACGCTAATCAATCATCTTATAACTCAATTTTAGAAAAATTATCATCTGGACAAACTGAATTGACACAAGAAGAAAATTCTTTGCGGTTTGCTTATCAAATAATTACCAGCCTTACTTTATGGGGAAGATGGTCCATTCCTTTCTTTGCATTGCTATCAGTTGTCCTATTTTCTACTGGTAAAATTTATTTCTTACAAACTCATGAACCCGATAGTCCACAAACTTGGAAGGAATCGATTTTGGTACCCTTTCACACCAAATCTCAAGGATTTACTGCGGTTTTGTATATACTTATTTATCCTCTGCTGATTACAGTTGGGTTGTTGATATTTATTATTCCGGGAATCTATATTTTTCTTCGAGGTATTTTTATCATACATTCGATTATTGTAGATGAACACGGTGGAAGAATGGCATTTCGCGGCGGAAAATTCTACCTGCGAGATAATGTTAAACCTTTGATAGTTGTCTTTCTTATTGGCGTACTTATTCCATTATTCATAGGATCTTTGGTTTCAAATCCGATTATGAAAGCAATTGGCTACTCTGAAGATAAATACTTCACATTAATCGATCCTTCCAACCAGCATATTGGATTAGTGCTGGTTTATTATATTTGTATGCACATCTTAGAAAATATTTGGTTTCTTCCAGCTCCAGCCTTGTTTGGAAGCGCTTTCTTCCACATTAGACAGCAAAAGCTCGAATTATACCGCAGTAATTCGGATTTCGAAATTAAATTACCTTCTTCTGCAGTCGATTTGTCATCTGGAGCTCCGGCTAAAGTTCTTAAAGAAGATATGGAAACAAATAACAAAACGGCATACATCTATACCGTTATAGTTGATCCAGCAACCGATTTTTATTATTGTCCTGTTTGCAAGAAAAAACTTCCCCTGTCGGCTAGAAAATGTACTAAATGTGGTGCGCTAATTCAACTCCTCAGAAAATAACCTTGAAGTAGTGTTACCAAAGAAATTCCAATACTTCAAGCATTTCACCCATTTCACAAAATTTTTTAGATATAATTATATTAGGGAACCATATCACAGATTATAAAATGTTGGGTATTGTGGTATATAACTGCTATATATTGATTGATACAAGCAGTATGAGAATAGGTATTTAAGGAAAGAACACTTTGCATTAGCACCCAGAATTGAATTGGGAAAATAAGTGAAATTGATGAGAAGAATTCAACCCGTGGCAAAATTATTGGGAAAATTTGGCCAAATTTTAGTCCTTATGCTGATTTTATTAATTGGGGCCACTGTGGTTAATTTAATCCCAGCTATTTACAGTATCATCATCGATTACTACGAACTCCCCTCTTTGACTTATATTATGCTGGAAGAAGCAGTTTTTATTTTAATTGGAGCCATAATTTCCCTCGTATGGGGATATTCAATTGATAAATTGCACCACAAACGTATTTTATTATTCACTTTAATATTATTTTTAACTGGATTGCTGATTTGCACCCTATCCACCCAATTTACCAATTTTTTCATTGGTCGGGTAATTACAGCACTTGGTTACGGGGCTTTTATTCCAATTATTTATTCTTTGCTATCGGATTACATTCCTGCCAAATATTGGTCAACCATCTTTGGAATTCTCGCTTTTATTAATTCTTTAGGCAATGTAACTGGTAATTTCTTATCAGGTTTCATTTCTCCGCTAAATATATGGAATCTACACTGGAAATTTTCTTTTGTGATTTTATCCGTGGTTACCTTGATTTTGGGAACTATTTTGATTTTTTTCCGATTTCCACATCGAGGAGCAAGTTCGGTGGAGGTTGTTAATAAGGAGTTGGGTGAAATGCTTCGTGAAGGAAATCTTGCCTACCCTTTTCGAATAAAACGTCGAGATTTACGTAAATTATGGAAAATAAAAACTAATCGCCGTTTGATCATTCTATCCTTTTTTGCGGTCATCCCAGGCTCGATTATGAGTTCCTTTTTAATTTATTATATGTCTACATATCCCTTTGTTTCCTTTCCACAGGAAATTCGAATTCAGATTTCCCAAATTTTCGCGGGAGCGGTAGGAACGGGTTATTTCGTAGGAACTTTTACCTTAGGTCCAGTTTTTGATCTATTGCATCGAAGATCTCCACGTTTAAGGGCATATTATACTTTCATTGGTCTATTAATTGCAATACCAATGATCATATTCGCCTTTTTATTGATAGTACCAGTAAATTATGAGAAGTTAAATCTTGATCCAGCCCTTTTAGATAATACAATTAATCCCAACTTATATTTTGAGTTGGTCACCTCGATATTTTTTTATTACCCCACTTATACTTTTTACGTTTTTATGATGTTCGTGGGAAGTTTTTTAATCAGCGGTATCACCATTAATCGAACGCCTACTCTTCTGGAGGTTAACGTTCCCGAACATATGGGTACCTCACAAGCCATGCTCCATTTTTCTGACCAGTTCGGAAAAGGCTTCACCTATCTCTTTATCGCATTTCAATATTACATTTATGAATTTCTATTTTCAGTGGTCAACGGATTAATCATCTTGATTACCAGTATATTATTCTATATCGTTCCCTTATTGCTTTGGAAAAATATATCCAAGGATATTGAAGAAGAAAGTCATCGAGCCGCAGAAATTATTCGAGACAGATCTTTAAAAGAACCCGGTGAAATATCATCTCGCACATATACAATTTGCCAAGAACTAGAAGAAGAACTTTCGCAGAGTGAGACAAATTTTAAGGAAGATGGATAAAAAAAAAGAGAACATATGAAGATGAACGATTTATTAACTTTTTTAAATAAGATATCGCACCGACCCTCTCAAATCTTTCATTATGAAAGAGAAATTCTACGACATCGTAATCAATTACAATACATCGCCCGCAAATCTATTCGTATGCCTTCCCCGATATCTTTCCAAAAATCACCTCATATATCTACTAAAAATCCTTCTCAAACAGTTCAATCATTAAGAAATTTATCCCCACTGCTCGAGTCCAGTATTGTGCTTTATTTAGTCTACCGAATTCGCCATGAAAATGTACATTTTACTTCTTTATGGTCCGAATTAGAAAGTTTTCTTAAAATTTATTTTACTTCAAAACAATTCGCTTATCTCTATAAAAGAATTAAGAATTTTTCATGGGATATCGCTCTCCGTGGTAAAACCCCCGTTGAAAGACTTAGTTTGCGATTCGCGATGCCTTCATTTTTCATTCAGCAGCTTGTGAAGAAATTGGGAATGAGTGAAGCAGAAAAGCAGATCAAAGCTATATCTAAAGCTCATAAAATGGGTAAATTCTCCGTCGTATTTCCAAGTTCATATTCAATTCCTCAAAATCAAAATCTTACTCAAAATCAAAATTCAGAACAATCTACTATATATTCATTATTAAATATCTGCGCTCAAAAAAAAGTTCACTATCAGCAACACGCACATATTCCCTCCCTGTTCATCTTCAATAATCGTGATAAATCACACCTTATTGTCTTACCCGAGTTTAGAAATGCACATGCCATGATTCAAGAAATTCCCTCGTATATTACCATCTATGTCGGGCTTGAAGCAGCACGTTCAGCTTCTCTCTTGAAAAATAAAAACTTAACTTCCATTCCACTCTCGATTTTAGAATACTGTGCTG
Source organism: uncultured archaeon (assembly GCA_964426185.1). Classification (GTDB taxonomy): domain Archaea; phylum Asgardarchaeota; class Lokiarchaeia; order Sigyniarchaeales; family Promethearchaeaceae; genus Harpocratesius. The sequence continues at coordinate 47,053 of CAYRPF010000016.1, forward strand.
CTCCTGGGAGTAAAACCCGACTAATAGAGACTTTGAAACAACCAAATGATAGGGTTATAGCCCAAGATATCCACACGCAACGGATACATACGATTCCTCAATTAATTCAAGCACCAAATCTTAATTTTTTGCAGGCTGATGGAATTACGCCTTGCTATAGGCTTGAAATGATGGCTGATAATTTCGACGGTGCAAAATTTGATCTTATATTTTTAGATGCTCCTTGCACGGGTAGTGGAACTCTTCATGTAAACCCGGAGTTGAAATGGCGCCAATCTGAAAATTTCTTATATAAACATGTAAAATTACAAGAAAAATTGCTTCAAAATGCTGTAACTATGCTAAAACCAGGAGGTATTCTTATATACTCAACTTGTAGCCTTTACTCAGAAGAAAATGAACGACACTTCACCCCCTCTGCTCTGAAAGAATTAAAAATTCGCCCATTGAACTTGCCATCATGGATTTCACAGAAAGAAACCATTCCTCTTGCCCCAATCCCAGAAATACATCAATTGATTAAATCCATGCATTACTTTTCTCCCATGCATAATAGCACGGCAGGATTTTTTCTTGCTTCTTTTAAAAGAATCCTTTCTGAATGAGATGCGCATATTTATATTTAAAGAATAGTAACATAATATAGTGGGATTTCTTTAGTGAATACTGAACATCTCACAGAAAAATCTAATTTTGGAGTGAAAATAAAAACTTGCCGAAAGATTTAGTAGGAATATGCCCTAAATGCTCTCTCCCTATAGAGCTTTGTGTTTGCGAATCGCTGGCTCAAGAAGATCAAAAAATTACTATTTCCATTGATAAAAGAAAATGGGGTAAGCTAACGACTGTAATAAATTTTAATAATTTTGCTGGAGCGAATTTGAAAAAAATTGCCAAGAAAGCAAAATCTTACTGTGCCAGCGGAGGAACTGTAAAAGGGAATTCCATCGAGATTCAAGGAGATCATCGCAAGAAGATGAAACAATTTTTAGAGAAATTGGGTTATGCTGAAGAAAATATCGATATAATTTAAATGCGCATTTTTTTCAACTGTTCTAAAATAATTTTTTTCTTTCTTTCTTCGATATATTAGATCTTCTTTGGCCATGCTTTTAAAAGATTTTTAGGAAGGGCATTT
>CAYRPF010000017.1:0-3057 GCA_964426185.1 uncultured archaeon
TCTTCGGTTTTTCTATCCAAGATGCTGAAATCCGAAATAAATATGTAAAATCAGTCATTGATTCAATTTTGTAAATCAGATAGGATATAATTAGAAGAAAAAAGATGGAAACTGTTGTTGCTAACTAAAACCCTTGATACTTTATTTTCAGCTGATCAGCGAATTCATATACTTCTTGCATCTCTTTGGAGGATACCCGTCGATTTATTTCAGGATAATCATCTTTGCTTACTAAATAATCGGGATGATATTGAGCCATGATGTTAACTGCAATTTTAGGAATATTATCAGCAATCCAGCGTAAAATCGGTTTTGAGCAACATTCAATATGATTGGGCATAACAAGATGCCGAATGATAATATTTTTTGACCCTTCTTGATATATTTTTAGAAAATTACGGGTAATAACCTCCCAGTAATCAGGTGCTTTCGAATAAAGAAAAGCACATTCATTATTTCCATATTTGAAATCCGGGAGCCAAAGATCAATCACACCAAGTAAAAGGGAGAGTGTGTGAGAGGAAAGATAAAAATTTGAATTCCAGAGTTGACAGATATTACTTTCTTGAAATTTCATCGATTCAAGAATCGTGTGCAGATGAGGTGTTGGGTCACCCCCTACATAATTTATATTCTGTGCACCTTGATGTTCCAAATCCAAGGCAATTTGAGCAAGGATTTTGGGTGTTACTAAATGACTTCCAAAATTAGTATGATTTCTTTTTTTCTTACCTGCAGTTGCGATATCAAAATTTTGACAGAAAACACAATCAAATGTGCAACCATTAAAGAAAATTGTACCACTGGGAACAAGAGGTCTTTCTTCACCCCAATGCAAGAATGCAGATGAAATATAAGTTTTTTCAGATTGTCCACAGAAACCTATTTTTCTATTAATGGCTTGTTTTCGATTTATACCACATTTACGCTCACAAAATTCACACTTTTCCAGCATTCGATTGGCAATGGTGTATTTCAAATCTAAAAGCGATTTCTGGGATTCGGGAAGCTGTTTATAATCACTGTTATCAAATACTAAATCTTTATATTGTGTATGTTGTTTCCATAGTTCTGAAAGTGGCGATTTTGGATTGAAATTAACCGGGATCGATTTAGCACGAAGATAAAACGCTACTGTACGTTGTTCTTTCAAAGCGAAATAATGAGAAAATATTTCTTCAAGGTAAATATCATCGCGATACATCAGCTATCACTAATTTTATCGAGAAAACTAATAAGAATATCCCCAATCATCAACCTTAAATAGTAATTTTGTTATTAATAAAATAAGATCTACATAAATAGGTCATTAATATGCGATTCACTAATCCGTTATCGAATAAATTTAATACCCTTTGTGCTGAAAAAAAGCACACTACTTTAGGGGATATGCGCGATATTCATCCCGAAGTAGATTCTTTTATTTGGTATTAAATAAACGGCCCGAATCGCTTGGAACTCTTTTTCGCTGAAACTTACCGGAATTGCTTGGATTTTCTGAGCGATTCGGACGATTTATACCAAAAAAAATTCTACAAGTAGTGTGAACTTTATTGATGCTTCAAAAAATCACTCATAAAATAAAACTGAAAAATAAATCTCGCTAAAATTTGCTGAGATAACACAACATTAGTGGAAACTAACATGTTTTTAAACCAATATATTCAAGATTTTTACCCAAAACTTTAAATACAGAGATTTCTAATAAGATCTTAAGAAGAAATATGTATGGGTTTACATTTCTTCTGACCTATAATATGCACTAAAACCCTAAAAAAAAACATAAGTGAAAAATCAAAAAAATAACATACCAACCGTTTCACAGGGATAGCAATGTTTAACTCGAAAACTTACAACTATATGGTTCTTTACCATAAAATTTGGGATACAGCACATGCCGATAACATAGTTATTTGCGGCAATAAGTGCTTACAAATGCCCAAATTATTTAATTTGTAAGTAAACGAGGTAAAGTATCCGCTGGAAACTGTTAAAACACTCTTCGCATCTACTCTTTCCCATAAAACTGCGAAACTTCTTTTCACGGGTGCTTTACCATCCCGTTTGTCTTTCAATTCGAGTATCCATAAGATAAAAATCACAATGTGAAAATCTTATAGATAATTATTGCCCCCTGCCTCGCCGAATGAGATATTTCATCTCGAAATTTCGAAATCATGAAAAAACAACCATAAATTTGTCATTTTTTCAAAAGGTGGAGAAAATCAAATATTTCTTTCACCTCACCAATTATTTCCCCAAAATATCACAAGATACTCATAAAAAACATTATGAAAGAAACTAAAAAACCAAAAACTGACCAAGAGGTCCCTGATAATGAGCGCTGAATATGAAAAAGAAGAAAATATAGGAATAACAGGAATAATCCATGATGAGTTTTTAGTAAATGAAGTTAATCTATTTAATGGCTTGCAAGATCGTGCTCTGAGGGAGTTCGGTCAGGATTTACAAAAAGCAATGCAAAACAAACTGCAAACCTATGGATTTAATATTCCAGTTCTCCAAATTGAGCGAAGAAATCCCAATCAATCTCAAGAAGATAATTGGGAATTTGAATTACCCATCGAAACCCATGATATCTATGAAGATTTGGAATATTCAGAGTTTTGCAAAATTTTACGCCGCTTGGGTAATGAGTCTAACAATAATTGGGAAAGCGTTAGATTTCGGATAGACTATCGCACTATATGGAAAGGAATTACCGGAAAAGAAATAGAAATACAATGAATTCAGTAAAACTGAAATTTCAAAATCCTAAATATATACATCCTCCGCAATTATCCATTAAAACCAAACCCCAACAATAAAGAGTCGCCATTGTATTTCAACCCAAAATCACACAGGAGGTGAGAAGTAGAAAAACGTGTTAAAAAAACAAGCCACAATATTTGCATAAGCAATTAAACTCTTTACACTAGGTTAAAAGGGATTGGAGAACAAAGTCTTGTTTTCCATTTTACATCTAAATCAAAAAAGTGAGGTGAAAAAAAGTATCGTGCTGAAAGAAAAAATGTAAAAAAAACAAAAAAAGTATAA
>CAYRPF010000017.1:3157-46386 GCA_964426185.1 uncultured archaeon
AACTTTCATTTTTTTCCATTTCCGTGTTGAGGGCCTACCTTGATTCTCACGCCGAATATAACAATCTCTCAACACGGCTTCTTGTTTTTCCGTTATTACACAAGTTAATTTGCATATAAATATTATTGGTGCTTAAATCTAACCATGCGCCAATCAAAATGATTTTGAAGTTTTGCAAGCAAATTAGGATAATATTTTTTGTATTTATTTGCAAGAATTTTATATTCTTTAACGATATTCTCAATTTGTTCGATTTCGTTCTTTGATAGACTCCCGTTTTCCGAATTCTGATTATGGAGGGGACATACAGAGGTAATCATAAGGTTATTTTGAAACCACACATATGGAAACAATTTACAAGTTAATGGTTTATAATCTTGGAGTAAACAGCCATCTGGGAACAAAAAGGGGCATTTTCCCCGCGTTTTAGGTAATGCTGCGATTTGATAAATTCCCTTTTGATCAGGAACCGTTAAGTCGATCAATAGATTATTACCAAACCAGTGTTGCCAAGTTTTAGAAGCCGCATTTAGATCGTGAGATTTTACTTCATAAATCACAATATCAGTAAGAAGATGAAGATATTGAGGAAGATCAATCGCTTTTAAAATATAATAAATAGTATAATAATCTAAAACAATTGTGGGAACATCGTTACAGCACTTTTTACAAGTTTTACAAATAGTTATGGGCATTTCTAAAAGAAATTTCGGTGTTAAATTCATATTCCTTCCCAATCTGAAGCTTTCGAAGGAGGATTTTTAGATTTTAGTTCATTATATTTTTTTAATAATTCGTCATAGGAATCTTGCAAATCTTGCAGTTGTTGAGTTAAAAAGGAAATCATTTTTTGGGCGTCTTCCATTGATACAATGTTTCCTTCAGCATTTTGAAACATAGTCTCTACATGTCGAATTTCGAGATTTTTGTCAATGTAAAGCATGGTTAAAATATCTCTTCCAGTATCAGGAGAATATGATTTAGGTGAATATTTATGAATAAAAGAGTGTACAAATGGATAAGATGCCCTTCCTTCTGCAAAATCTTTAGGAAATTTAACTGTATGCTTGGTTTTGCATAATGGGCAATTATATGTCTTTGTAATCATTTTCTTAATCTCATAACACATTTAATTCCGATGATTTTAAAAGATATGGATATCGACACCTATTGCAGCATATTCCCTCCCTAATCAATATCATCATAAAAAAGATCACCAAGGGATTGGCAGACAGCATTGTATTATAAAGTAATATGGAATGGGTTAAATTGTTCGGCATTACCACGTTCACGGATCGAAAAAATGGTGTTTTGTGTAAGAAAAAGAATAAAAACAAAAAATTCACTTTGAGATTTCCTAAAATTACAACCGCTCCACAATCATGGCTTCGCCCATTCCGCCGCCAACACAGAGTGTTGCCAACCCATAGGTAGATTGTCGTTTCATCATTTCATACATAAGTGTAACTAAAATGCGCGCACCGGAAGCACCAATAGGATGACCAAGTGCGATAGCACCACCATTAACATTAGTAATTTCTGGATTCAAGCCCAACTCTTTAATGACACAAAGGGATTGAGAAGCAAATGCTTCATTAGCTTCAACTAAATCAATTTCATCTAAGGTCAACCCTGTATTTTTTAAAACTTTTCGGCTGGCAGGTATAGGTCCTGTTCCCATGATACTCGGATCAACTCCAGCAGTCGCGTGGCCCACGATTCGAAAGAGTGGTTTTAATCCCAATTCATCTGCCTTTTCTTTACTCATAACAACCACCGCTGCGGCACCGTCATTAATTCCGGAAGCATTTCCAGCAGTGACGGTTCCATCTTTCTTAAAAGCAGGGCGGAGTTTAGATAATTTTTCAATTGTGGTCCCATCTCGGATGAATTCATCGGTATCAAAGAGAATGGGTTCTTTCTTGCGTTGTGGAATTTCTACAGGCACAATTTCATCTTTAAATCGACCAGAATCGCGGGCTTTTGCAGCGCGCTGCTGACTGGTTAATGCAAATTGATCTTGGTCATCTCGAGATATGTTCCATTGTTCCGCAATATTTTCAGCCGTGATACCCATGTGGTAATCATTAAACACTTCCCATAATCCATCTTTCACCATTGTATCATATAATTCCCCATTACCCATTCGATACCCGAAACGAGCTTTCTTTAATACGTAAGGTGCCATTGACATATTTTCCGTACCGCCTGCAATAACTATATCATTATACCCAGATATGATAGTTTGATATGCTAATGATATAGATTTCAATCCAGAACCACAGATCATATTGATTGTAGTAGCTGGAGTTTCAACGGGAATTCCTGCATGGATAGATGCTTGTCGAGCCACTCCTTGGCCATATCCAGCTTGAAGTACGCATCCCATGAAAACTTCATTTACAAGCTTTGGATCTAAAGAGATTCTGTCCATGGCATTTTTGATGACAATTTTGCCTAATTCAACGGCAGATATATTTTTCAAACCTCCCCCAAAAGATCCAATAGGGGTACGAACAGCACTTACGATAACAACTTCCTTCATGATATGAAAATGAATTAAGAACTCTTTATAAATGAAGTGAGAATTCAAAATAAGGAAATGAAAAAAAAAAATGCAAAAATAACTTAATTGATATAATTATTACACTGTAGGCAAAATTTCTGATCTTTTTTGAGATAGGCTCCACAATATGGACATTTTTTCATAGTATTTGGATCAAAATTGGAAGTATTTGAATCTGGAATGGAAATGGTAGGTTCATAAGTTCCAAAATCATCATCCTTATCTTTCTTTTTCTTCTTTCCTTTCTTCTTTTCTTTTTTGGGACTCTTTTGCTGAATTCCCTTCATTTGATATTCTACATCTTTTCCTGGTTTATACTTTAGAGCTCCAAAAAGAGCACCGAATGCACCGCCAATTAATCCGCCTTCCAAGCATGCTAAAATTATAGCTAAAACAGGATGTAGATCGGTTAACCCTCCAAATAAACCATTAACAATTCCCAACCCAACAGTGCCGCTTAATACGACTGCAATAAGGATATAAATAATAATCCCCCATATAATATAGCCTACGGCTAACCATACTCCAATCATCAATCCTTGCTTCGCAGATTTTGCAAAAAGCAAAGCGGAAATTCCAATAGATAGAATCCAAGGAATAGCCAATGCTAATGCCATACCAGCTTCATCAGGACGATAGATTAACATCCAATGAATCGGGAAAATCAAAACACTGAAAATACTCATTAATCCACCTAAAAGAATTGATCCAAACGCCCCTGCAGTCTCATTTCCAGTTACTAAGGAAAATATTCCACTTAATGCACTACCTACATTAACAAAAAGACTACCCGATATTGCATTAGTTAAATCGAAGAATGTAAAACTAATTCCAGCCATTAGCACTAAGCAACAAGATGTTAAACAATTTTGAAAACATTTTAAACAGAATCCCATAAATCCTTCTTAGTGTTTAAAGTAAAAAAGTTTTGTATGGCTATTTTAAAATGTGCTAACATCCCGCTTAAAACCTTCTGTTAGTTCGTTAGGGCTTTTTACTTAACGTGATGGTGTGTTAGACACCAAGAGTTTGGTGTTGGGGTGTCTATTTCAAAATATCTCTTAGTATCTGAGCATTTTTTTCCGGAAGAGCATCACTGATAAAATTATTTGTTCCCAATTCAACCCCAGCAAGGAATTTCCATTTATCTATACCTCTGAACGGCGTATAAAACTCGATATGGAAATGCCACAAATCTTTTCCCTCCAAATTGACAGGTGCGTTGAACATTGCCATTACATAAGGCATTAGACGGCCGGAACCAATTAAAGCATCATATCGGTTAACAACAGACTTCATAATATATGCTAAATTATTGACTTGCTTTAAATTCATCTCATTTATTGAAGAAAAGTGTTTTTTGGCAATAATATGCACTTCAAAAGCCCAATGAGCATAGAACGGAATCTCGGCAATAAAATCATCATTTTGTTCAATTATCCTAGATTGATCTTGCAATTCAGCTTTTATCACTTCACACATAAGACATTTTTGGTTAGAAGCATGATACTCCTTGAACGATTGCCATTTTTTCTTAATTTTCGGAGGTAAATAGGGAAAAGAATAGATTTGACCGTGTGGATGGGTCATAGAATTACCGATTTCTTTACCCCTATTTTCCATGATAAAGGGATACTTCATTTCCGGGAGTTTTCCTAATTCTCGAAATCTTTCCTGCCACAATTCAATTAAGGCTACTATATTATCATGAGAGAGTGTTCCAAAGGAGGCATAATGATCTTGAGAATAAAGAATAACTTCACATTTTCCATAGTTTGATGCTTTTTTATAGATATTTCCCACAGTTTGAGGCATGAAAGGTAATGCATTTTCATCTAAAGCCGCAAAACGATTGGGAAGTTGTTTTACTACCCAATTACCCGCACCTTCTGGGGCATCTGGGCAAAAAGGACAAGTCCAAGTTTTCTTGGGTTCTGATTCGAATTTTTTGCCTTGGAATGGCCTGATATTTCGTTTTGGTGAAAAAATTATCCATTCTTTTAGAAATGGATCCCATCTATGCTGAGGTTCGTCAAAACGATCAGATGGTTGTTGATTCATTTTTCTGCGTTCTCCAATAATATTTCTATGCAACTTGCTTTTTAAAAGATCATTCGCTATTTTCAATTTCAGATGGAATAATGTAATGGAATATCCACATATCATCTAAATATTAATGGACTTGATTATGATTTTAACTATAGTTGATCCCAGTGGTCAAATATATGATTAGTAATTTCTTTGTCCTTAGAAATGGCTTACCAATTTCCAACATCACTATAGATCCCAAATATAATCTATCAAACGATGAAAATGATTTTACTCTAATCAGCGGATTTTTTCAAGCCATTACAAGTTTTGCGGATTCGGTAGAAAATCTGGGACAAATCGATGAAATTCAGATGACAGATATACTCTTCACTTTTCAGCGGAGATCTTTAAAGGCTCAAAAGAGTGAATTGTTATTTATTTTGACCACTGAAGGATCTCTGGATAAGATCACCCGGAAAATCATTATTGAAGAAGCATCTTCCACGTTCTTGCATATGTTTCGTAAAAAGCTCAAGCAAGAATGGAACGGCGATATAAAACCTTATCACAAATTTGATCAAGTATTTCGAGAAATTGTGGCCAAAGTTATGGAAAATTCAAAAATTGAGAGAGAAAAACCCAAAAATCAGAAAAAGAAACTGAAAAAGGAAAAAGCGAAGTACAAAATGCCGGAAATTTGCACCACGGTCCCTCCAAATGTTTTTCTGACCATGACAAAATCTTCAAAATTTTCTGATAATAAATCTTTTACTTCCTCTCAAGTAAAAGCTCCAATTTTGCCACCAGGAAAAATCAGCGATAGGTTTGAAAAATACCAAACAATTCAGTACGCCACCCGTGGACTCAAGCAATATCAAAATAGCAACACTATAGGCTTTAATATTCGGACGAATCCTGCAAGATCTCATTTTTCAAATATCCAAGCCTTGCAAAAATTTACCCCTCAAGGTTTGATCGACCATCCTGTTGAACGATCTAATCATATTTCACCCAATTATTATCAGTCTACCGGGTCTCAAATCCCTTATCAAGGTAATTTTAGCCCAAATCTTGGTTCTTGTTGCTTTCCATCCCAAACAATGCCTGAAATTAAAAATCGTCTAGTTTCTCCTAATAGAACTGATAATGAATTTTCAGCTGGATTTCAAAGAGGAATTCATAGTGGAGTTCAAAATGGATTTCAACAAGAACTCTATCGACCCACAGTTCAAAAATTAATCCCCTTAAAAAATCAAATTACTGCAGGAAAATTCCGACAAAACTTTCAGAACTCTTGGATTAAAGTATTAATGGTCGCCATTGACGGTCGAAAAACGCTTCAAAATCTGGCCGAATTGTTGGATATGCCTATGTCTGAAATAATAAATGCATGTCAATATTTAGAAGAGAGGGGTTATATTCGTTTTACCCGTTGAGAATTGATCGAATCAAAGCAGGAATTATAATTGGATAATCGATTGTAGCAAAATATAGGCCTTGTATGAGGTTTTTGTGTTTTAATTCTGTAATAAGAGGAGAATAATAATTAGTATTGATTTTATCGAACATTTTAGCCTTATTTTTCGAATTATCAGAATTTTGAGAGGCTATTTTATAAGCTTGTAAAAGTGATTTTGGAAACTTCACTCCAGGTAAAAAATTACTAATTTTCTTGGCGAGACTGTAATTATTTAATGGGACGATTCCAGCCATAATCGGAATCTTCTCATGATGAAATTCTTTCAACAGGGGAATGACAGCTTCTGCTTGAAAAATTACTTGAGTTTGAATAAAATCAATACCTTCCGTTTTTTTCCTTTGAAAACGCGCCATTTCTATTTCTGGAAGAGAATTTTGTGGATTAATTACAGTTCCAACAACTAAACGAGGTGGAATAATACAAAAATCTTGGTCTGAATCTGCATTTTGACACAATTTATAATCAATACCTTGTGATTTTTCAAAATAATTCCCAAAGAGAGTTCCAGATTGATTAAATTCATGGCAAAGGTGCAAAAGCTGAGTTGAATCCAAATCGAATACCGGTTTGCTGGAGGGAACACTTCCTAAAGAAGGGTGATCTCCCGTAACAAGAAGAAGGTTACGAAATCCGAGAGAATAGGCGGTGATCAATCTAGTAGCCAACCCCAACCGATTAGTGTCCCGACATGATATACTTAATACTAAATCATATGGATACAGAGACTGAATTACTTGAGCAATGGCAATATTCGATAGAAAAATATTACTCCCGGGATTATCTGGAATAGCAAGCACAGAAGTATGCGATTTCAAGAAATTAGCTTGATTGCGATAAGTTTGAAGATCTAATGAAGTTGAATATTCGATTTCTCCTCCAAATACAAACTCTCCTTCTTGCATTCTACTCACGAAATGCTGTTTAGGTAAGTTCGAAATAGAATTGTTTACATGCATTTTTATTCCGCACCTCTGGGATAAATATGGCGCCAATCTAGGGGTGGGCAGTAACTGGAAAAATCTTTTTTGCGGTTTTGTTCTGCAAATCGGTAATAAATTTGAACCCAGATACATTCATTTTGGTATCCCCCAATTCTGCACTTGCCGTTTAGCATATCACTGCATGGACCGTTTAGCATCGACTTTGGACATTGAACAAAGGGACAAATTCCCTTTGTTTCTTTTTTGAAACCTTCTGAACAGATCGTGCATCCATTTTGATTTAGGTCCAAGTTATCGTTTTCCTCCCGCTTACAGTGATACTGAAAAATCACTTTATTTCAAAAATTTTTTCTTTTATAATCAAGAAATTTATGGGTAATCACACATTTATCAATTTGAACACTATGGAAGATACGGAAAAAAGTGCTTCAAAAATAAATTTAGAAGAAGAACTAACCCCTAACCATTTTAGTGAAGAAGTAAGAAAGATCCAAGCAAAATATAATATTATTGGTCGACGTAGAGAAATTCTTCTATTATTACTTGCATTACGGGCAAAAAAGCATGTTATTTTAGAAGGAGTCGTTGGAACGGGAAAAACTTACTTAGCGCGGGCTATTGCGGATTATGCCAATCACCACTTCTATCGAGTTGATGGTTCAGAAGATGTCCTAAGCCACACTTTAACAGGCTACTATGATCCTCCAGCTGTTTTAAATCATGGTTATATCGAAGATTCTTTTCTTTTCGGTCCTTTGGCCTTAGCCATGAAAGAAGGGGGGTGTTTATTCATTAATGAACTCAACAGAATTCCTGAATCTACTCAAAACATCCTTCTTTCAGCATTAGATGAAAATACCTTGATTATCCCAAAGTTGGGAAAAATAGAAGCATCGGATAATTTCTTTACCATTGCCACCCAAAATCCAGAAGCTCATGTTGGTGTATCTGCTTTGGGCGAAGCATTAAAAGATCGATTTGTATGGATAGAAGTAGATTATCAATCAGAAGAAGAAGAAATTGAAATTGTTAAATTAAATCTTGCTCCATCTGCCGTCCATCTTCAATTAATTTCTACTATGGCAGTTAAAATTACCGATATGACTAGATCACATCCTGATCTCAGACGAGGTGCATCCATTCGAGGGGCTATTGATTTAGCGAAATTAATTGAAGCATATGGAACAAAACCGGGGTTAAATTTTTGGAAACATGCAGCTATCATGGCCTTATATCCCAAAGTTGAATTAATGGATGGTTCTGATCGGAATATTAAAAAAATTATTGAAGAAATCGTAGATACTGTATATACCCATTTTCACTAAAGGCTGAGGATTCGAATTTCAATGAATCTAATGATGCCTTTCAGTCAATCGAAAGATTAAGGCTTTCTAATTTAAAAGATCGTGACTTACTTAAATATGAGATACAACGAAAGTGCAGCTTCAAACGTCGGTATCAAAAATTGGCTCAGAACTTAGGTTTTAAAGACATCAAGGATCTCACCCGGGTTTCAGCAGAATCAGATAATATTGAGGCTCTCATGGGGTTGGCCCGGACAAATATTTATGCAGTTACAGCCGAATTACAACAAACTCGATACTCACACTTTTTCAGCGAAAAATACAAGGAAAATAACACATCGTTTATTCCAGAACTATTTTTCATGGTTCGTTCTCATGCACCCCCATCATTTAAATTGATGTTACAGCGCTTAACTCGCTCAATTATACTCCGCTCTTCATTAAACATTTCAGGAAGGGGATCGAAAGGAAAATCACGTCATAGAATTAGGTATTTTCCAGGAATTCCTGAATTTGATTTAGATCAAACCCTTTTTAATTATATTCAAAACGGAAATAGATTAAATAATTATGATGATATTATCGGATTTGAGCGCCGTCAAAGAAAACGTCATGTTGTTTTGATGTTGGACACTTCAGGTTCGATGTTTGGAAAATTATTATTAAACGCAGCCCTAACCACCTCTGTGCTTTCATATGCGATGGTTAAGGATTTTATCAGTATCATTTTATTTAATTCTGAACCGTATGTGATGAAATCGCTCACCGAGGAAAATCCATTACCGAAACTAATTGATCAAATATTGGAAAGCGAAGCGGTTGGTTTTACAAATATTTCTTCTGCCCTGAAAAGAGGATTGAAGGAATTAAAAAAAATTCCCAATGGAAATCGAAAAATCGGAATTTTAATCACAGATGGCGATTACAATCGGGGAGACCATCCAGCAATTATTGCACGACAATTTCCAAGGTTACACGTGATAAACATGCCTTCAGAAATTCAAAAAGAGAGGATAACCCATGGCGTGTCAATTTGTCAACAAATTGCACAGGCAGGACGGGGGTTTTTTATACCAGTATCAGATTTTAAGGAAATTCCACGGGCATTAATGAGGTTACTTTCTAAAATCTAACGTTACGATTCTTGCTTTAATATTTCAGGGAAGGCGGAATGAAATATATTTAAAAATCTTTGCAAGGTGTATTTGTTCATTACGTTGTTGGAATTAACTGAATTTTGAATTTTCTCCCAAAGCTCTTGGTTTTGCTCAATTTTATCAATTAAAATAGTTAATCGCTTTTTTGCTGAATATGACGACCCAATATAAATATAGGCAAAAATCAATGGAGATTTCGGGATTAACATAATTGTATATCTCCCAAATTTTGCTCTATCAAACTTATGCTCTGTCATTTCGGCACAATAGGAATAAAAAGCACTCAATAACCCTCCGAAAAGTTGATCATTAACAACTATTTGTGGATTAAATTGTTGGGAAAAAATTAATGGCCCATTTTCGTTTAAAATGGAAAAAAATATGGGAATTTCTTGATTTGGGAGATTAGAATCAAGGTTTTGATTTTTAAGTATTCGCGGAAATTCCAAATCAATTCCGAGGAGATTTTGTAGTACTGCTCTATTTATTCGATTTTTCTCAATATGTTGAATTAGAGATTGTTTCTCTAATAGTTTGTCATGTTCAGCAGCAATTTGAACAGCAATCCTATCTAATTGATGATTCATAGCATAATTTTGTGCTTTTGTGAGGTAATTTCTTGCTTGATCAAAATTTAGGGCCAATAATGCAAAACGTGCCTTAATTAAATAAGTTTGAGCATGTAACAAGACTAAATGCTGTGATTCGGCGATATTTTCCAGTTCTGCCATTACAGATTCTAATTCTTCGAGTATTTCAGGCTTCATTGTCACCCGCATTTCATTATAAAGAAGATCGGCCAAATTCAACAGAGCAGAAAGGGTAACTTCATAATTTATCATAGGTCCAAAGGCAATTGATTGCAGTATTTCATGAGCTTGAAATTGATGACGAAGCTGTGGACTCCTTTTCCAAATTAATGCTTGAATGATCTGAAAATGTTGAAAAATGCTTGGATTATCATCTACCAAACACAACATCTCGAATTCAGTTAAATATTTCTTGCATTTATCAACTTGATCCATATCAAGATAGTTCTCAATCAAATGAAAGAGAATGACTGACATATCATGCGGATTTGCAATTTTCCGACTAAATTTTAAACTTTTTAGGTAATATTCAGTGGCTTCATCATATTGACCCATTTGATGATAAATTTTTCCTATACTATCTAAAACCTTTGCTTGTTTATACACATTACCCATTTGAGTCTCATAAACCAAACTTTTTTCACATTGAGAAAGTGCATCTGAAAGATTCCCCATCTGACTGTAAACTAGTGCGATATTATTATATAAACTGGCAATTTGACTTGAATTTTGCGCTTCCAACGCCTTTTTTAAGGCTTCATCCAAAAAATTCAATCCTTTCTCGAAATTTCCTTTAATACTATGTAAGATACCTAAACGTTTGAGTATTCTAATCTGGTTGGATATTTCTTCTGTATCCTTATAATTAGGAAATGTCTTTTCTAATAAATTAATGGCTAAATCAATTTTACCTGTTTGCCAAAAAATTCCAACTTTTATTAAAATTAGATCCATCAAAAGATTTTTCCTGATTCTATCATCTAATTTAGAATTCTCTCTTAGCAAATCTAACCCTTCTTGGACATAACCCAAAGCTTCAGAAAAATTTCCCAGCTGGAAATAATTATCTCCCAACAAATTCAGAAGTTCGAAATATTGTCTAGTTTGGGATGAAAATGCAAAATGTTCTGAAAGATTCTTCAAAATTCTTAAAGAATCTTGGAATCTTCCCATTTTATTTGCTAATTGCGCCCGTAAAAGAAATATTTCATCTTGAACCTTAGATTCAAGATCTCTTTGCTGTTCTAGCATATCAATGGCTTCTTTTGCTTTTGCGAATTGAGATGATTTAATATATTCTCGAATTTGATCAAATTTACTATCGAACCTATCATCTAAACAACCGTCATTTCTTGAAACCATTCTGATTCCTACCAAATCTTCTTAGTTGTGAACGCAACAATTTCATTTCTAGAAATTGTCACACGTTTTGTTTGAAGTTTAATTACTGAATTTTACATCTCGAATAACTATAAAAAGACTCCCGACAAAAAAGTACTTAAGCTCCATCCAACTTTTAGTTTTGCCTTAAAATAATTAAGCTCCATCCACTCAATTCATAAGTTTTATAGGTGCAAAAATCCAAAATATATCATAAGCACTTGAACTAATTTTTCACAAATAAATCATCAAAAGGTGGATTAACTATGAGCGCTGATGAATTACGAAAAGAAATTGAAGCCATGAATAAAGAAAAACTCAAAAAAGTTCCCGAAGAACAAAAAGCCCAAATAGAAGCTGAACGCAAAAAACGGGCTGAAGAATTAGAAAAATTGAAAGAAAAACTAAAAGCCGAAGGCAAATGGGAAGAGTAATTTTTTGACCTTGTATTTTAAATTTAAACATTTTGGTTTTTTAGAATTTTTTCAAATATCCATCATTTTTTTTTTTGCTTTTTCAAATACTAACTTAGCGGGATTTGTGGTTGAAATATAACTACCGCCTTCAAAATCCGTCAAAATCACGGTAAAGGGTTTACTTCCTTCTTTACATGCAAGTAATCTTTTCAAAGCTTCATTTGCCTGTTCCCATTCATGAGTGTCAGCAGGGGTGGTTTGCAGGAAAAATTGAATTTGTTTCTCCATTTTCAGCAGAATACCCTCTATATTAGTAAAATCAAAGTTCGCTGCCGGACCACGCTCAATAGTTACTCCTATTTCAGGGATCTCTAGATTTCCTGTAGCACCTCGAAAAATTTTTGAAGTAAAATCGCCGTCGTCTACAGTTAATTGATATTTTCCCGGTTTAAAAGCGGTATAAACAGGAATTGTATCGGCCTTTCGATAACCGCAATGTTCACAGAGAATAACGAAAATAATTACCTCGTCTCCATCTGGTAATGAATACAAAGTACGGGTAATTTCAACTTCTTTATTGCAAACGGGGCACCTAATATCTTTTTCTATGGGAGGTAATTCATACTGTCCGTTTTTCCTTTTCAAATCAATTTTTTCTTGCAAAGATTTGGGTTTTGATGAATTAGATGAAGTGGATGAGGTGGGTTTAGCGAATGATGAATCTTTAGAAGATGGTTGTGAAGAAGAGGGATGAGATGAATTAGGTTTTTCGTTACTCAAGTTCATATTTTAAATAGGAAGCGGTAATTTTTGTTTTTTTTGGCAAACAACTAAATGAAGCGAAAATGGGTAAAATAACCCTTTTCTTTATTAATATCATCTCACTTAAATAGGAATATATTTTTCAGATCATAACGATTTTTCATTTTGAGGTTTTAAAATGATCGAAGATAAAATATTCGAAATCACTATGCACGGGCGAGGAGGACAAGGTGCCATCACTGCATCACTCCTTCTCTGTGAAGTTGCATATGCTGATGGATATACAGACGTACTGAGCATTCCTAAAATAGGTGCAGAAAGAAGAGGTGCTCCAATTAAAGCATTTGCAAAACTCTCTCGAAATAGAGAAATTAAAAATTATTCTGCCATTGAAGACGCTGATATAACTATAATTTTTGATGACTCGTTAATCCCTTTACCAGGAGTTGCAGATGCCATTAAACACGGAACCATACTGATTAATACAAATCGAGAAATAGATATATCCAATTTTCCCGAAGCATGTAAAATTTATACGGTTCCCGTTACCAATATCGCTTTAGAACTAAACCTCACCACTGCAGGATATCCAATTTTGAATATCCCGCTATTAGGTGCACTAACGAAAATCAAATACTATGATGAAAGCGGAGAAACTGATTTAGGGCTTCATTTAGAAACAATTGAAAAAGTGGCTTTGAAGAAATTCGGTTCTCGAGGGCATTTAAACTATGAAGCCGCGAGAAAAGCTGCCGAACAAGTTAAGGAGGTATCACCAGGTAAGCAGGCTTAAATGCATACCTCGTTTAAGAAGTGATGACTTATGACAGAAAATAAAAATAATTGGGAAATAATCAGAAAATCCCGTGAAGAACGCCCCAAAGTGCAATCATGGTCCTCTTTTTGGGATCTTCCGCCAGCTTCAGTATCCCTACCTGTAAAAGGATGCGCCGGTCATACTGGGGATTGGAGAACTTTTCGACCCGTAATCAATCAAGAAGAATGCATTCAATGCTACCATTGTTATATGTATTGTCCAGAAGGCACGGTACTAATTGACGACGAAACCGGAGAGGTTAGTTTTGATTATGATTACTGTAAAGGCTGCGGGATCTGCGCAGAAATGTGCCCTAAAAACTGTATTGAGATGCAGAGAGAAGAATAAGGAAAAAAAAAGTGAAATGTAAGAAAAAAGGTGAAAAAATATGGTAGAACCAAAATTCTTTGAAGGTCCGCAGAAAGGTAATTTAGCCGCAGCATATGCGGCCATGGACGCAAACGTTGATGTAGTTACAGCTTATCCCATAACCCCCCAAACCACAGTAGTGGAAGAATTAAGCCGATTAGTGGGGGAAGAAGAATTCCTCGCTCGCAATCAACACACGCAATTTATGCGGATGGAATCTGAACATAGTGTGGCTGCTGGGCTAGTAGGTGCGAGTTTTGCTGGAGCAAGAGTTTACTCGGCAACTGCAGGACAAGGCTTACTTTATATGACTGAAATGATCCACTGGATGGTCGGAGCCCGTTTACCAGTAGTTCTATCTATCGCAACCCGAGGAATAACCGGTGGTGGATGGAATATTTGGGCAGATTTCGGCGATATCATGGGATTACGTGATAGCGGAATAATGATTCAGTTGCTATCTACTCATCAAGAGATATATGATACTATTTTAATGAGCTATAACATAGCAGAACATCCCGATGTGATGCTCCCTCTTTTTCCAGCTTATGGAGGTTTTGTGTTAAGTCATACTTCAAAGCCGGTAAAAAGAGTTCCGTGGGAAGAAGCGCAGAAATTCGTGATTCCAAAAAGAGATGAATGGGAACATATCTGGATAGATAGTAATAGACCGATAATGTCAGCAGCATTGATTATGCCTCAAAGTTTTTATGCCGAATTTCGGATCAAAGCACACGAAGCCCAGATGAAAGCAATTCCCATTATTAAAGATACTATGGCCAAATTTAATAAGCAATTTGGTCGATCTTATGGAAATGGACTGGTTGAACCATACAAAGCCGATGACGCAGATGTATTAATGATCAGTTACGGAACAATTGCAAAACAAGCCGAAGAAGTCATTGATATATTACGAAAGCAAGGCTACAAAGCCGGAGCTTTACGAATCCGAACTTATCGACCTTTCCCTGCTGCAGATATCCTGAAATATATTAAAAACACTCCCGTGGTAGGTGTCATGGATCGGGCAATTTCCTTCGGCAATTATTCCGCCGGACCGCTGAGTTCAGATATTATGGCCGCTTGCCAACGCTACGAACCAACCCAGAACGCCAAAATTTTGCCATTTGTTGGTGGTTTAGGTGGCCGTGATGTAACTTTTGATGATCAAATCGAACAATTCAAAATTCTCTTCGACCTAAAAGAAAAGGGCGAAGCACCCCATAAACCCTATAAGATGTGGGGAACCTACTGGACCGGCTTGATTACTGGCTCGGATAAGGTGCTACAAGGAGAAGAAGAATATTTCGGAGATATATAAGGAGGAAAAAAAGATGGCAAAAACTAAGATTAAAGATATCATAGCCAATCCCGAAACTAAAAGAGAATACTTCCTACCCGGAAACGCCACCTGCCAAGGCTGCGGACTGGACCTGGCTCTGCGATGGGCAATGAAAGCACTCGGCCCAAAAACCGCCACCGTAAGTCCCGCCTCTTGTGCAAACGTGGTTACAGGTTTATGGCCCAAATCAGCGCCTGACTGGCCTTGGTTTAACATGGCCTTCGCCGCCTCGGCTGCCGCCGCTTCCGGTATGAAACATGGCTTAATTGCCAAAGGAAAGGGTGATTACAACGTGGTTGTATGGGCGGGTGATGGTGGGACCACAGATATCGGTATCCAAGGTTTGAGCGGTGCAGCCGAACGAAACGAAGATATCATATATGTATGTTATGATAACGAATCTTACATGAATACTGGTATACAGGCTAGTTCAAGTGCACCCCGTGGGACGGTTACGACCACGACACCGTATGGTAAGACGAAGAAGAAGAAGAACGTTCCTATGATTGTTGCGGCGCATAATGTGCCGTATGTAGCGACTTGCTCGGTCGGCAATCCGCTGGATTTGTATGATAAATTTAAGAAAGCGAAGGATATCAAGGGCTTTCGTTATATTCAAATTCTTTCACCTTGTCCTCCAGGTTGGCGTCATGATGGGAAGTATACCATTAGGCAGGCGCAGTTAGCGGTAGATACGGGCATTTTTCCTTTGTTCGAGATCGAGAATGGCATACTGACCTTAACAGGTAAGAGCAAAAGGCTGCATGATCCGACCAAACGTAAGCCCATAGGCGAATATTTCAGCAAGCAGAATCAAGGTCGGTTCAAATTGATTGATGAGAAGTTGCTGGAGCAGTTGCAGAAGGATGTGGATGAGTGGTGGTCTTGGATCGACCGTTATTTGGTTTATCAAGAGAATCTGGAGATATAAATCGATAAATAGAAAAAACGAGGGTTTTTTTCTTCTTTATTAATTTTTTTCAACTATATTCTATTTATGTAT
Organism: uncultured archaeon; assembly: GCA_964426185.1. Lineage (GTDB taxonomy): Archaea > Asgardarchaeota > Lokiarchaeia > Sigyniarchaeales > Promethearchaeaceae > Harpocratesius. Next base: position 19,316 of record CAYRPF010000017.1, read on the forward strand.
CATGAAATTTCTGCATACATAAGACTCGCCACTTTTTCAGCCATTTATACTGTTGATCGAGAAATTCCATGCTGATCTTATTATGTCCTCTCGCTTCAGCAATGGTAGCAATTAATTCAAAGTGCCGTACTGCTATGAAATAGAAAAGGCCTCTTAATTCTAAAGGGGAAAGGGATTTTCCATAACCTAAAAGAAATGCATCTACACGTTTTTGGGTATTCTCAAAAGCATTTTTTTCTAAAGCGTTAAAGTTGGTAGCATCACAAATGGTCGCAAAGTCAATCACTGGATGAACTTTAGAAGCAATATCAAAATCAAAAAGCATAAATTTTCCTGCTTCGGTTTTAAACATGTTACCCGTATGCAAATCGCCGTGGCAGAATCCAGTGGGAAGTTGTTCAATGGTTTCCCATAAAAATCTCCCGAATTGCTCAAACCAATCAATTTTGTCTGCCGAATAATTTTTTTGTCGCATTAAATCGATGAATCGGTCAATATAAAAATTCTCGCCTCGGGTTATCAAAGAGCGGGGATATTTTTCCATCAAATCATGCAGTTGCCGGACTTGTTTTCCAATTTTTTGAATTTCGTTAGAGAGTTCTGGCACTTTACCTTCAATATATTCAAATACTGCTAATATTCTGGGTTCATTTTCAATAATTATATCGGAAAATAACTCTTTGTTTTGAGTCAAAATCGGTTTTACCACTGGATACTCGTTTAATCGGAGATATTGAATAATTTCCAAAGATTGAATCGCTTGAGCCCGGTGAAAAGCTCTATAAAGTTTGATTACAAATTTATGGTTATTCGTGCGTGCAAAATAAACATGACCGATCATTTCTCGATGCAGTTGCAAGGAATTTATCGGCAGATTGTAATGAATGGTAACCCAATCTTTTAGTTTTGCATATTCTGAAGAGATTTGAAAGTTCATTGATTTACGCGTTATGGATTTATGGATTATTTATATTTTTTTGCAATATGCATCTTCTATTTTTGTCATAATGTTATGATTGGTAGTATTACTAATTTTCCCGCTCTTTTTTCCCGCTCTTTTTTCCCGCTCTTAAGTAACATTCTATTCTTTTCTAACATTCTTCCTTAAATTATATATACTTATAAAAAGAAAAGAAACAAGAGGATGGGAAACGAGATGGAACACCTTTTTGTAGGAGTAGATGGATGTCGTGCAGGATGGATAGTTGCAACAATCTATGAAAATTCTCTGATCAATTGGGAAATTTTTCCATCATTTAAGCATATTTGGTCAAAATTTGAAGAACCACCTTTACAAGCATCTCGAATTTTCATAGATATTCCAATAGGTTTAGTGACTAAGGGTTCTCTTCCCCGTCTTTGTGATCAACAAGCGAGAAAAGCCTTAGGGCGCCCCCGTTCCAGCAGTATATTTTCCCCACCTTGTCGAAATGCCTTATTTGCGAAAGATTATGCCCACGCTAACTTGATTAATCGGAAATATACAAAGAAAGGATTATCTATTCAAGCATGGAACATTAGCTCGAAAATTTTAGAAATAAATAATTTTTTGCATCAAAATTTATTAATTAATCGAATTCTCTGGGAGAGCCATCCAGAAGTGTGTTTTTGGGCACTTAATAAGAAACAACGCATGATTTATAATAAAAAAACAAAAGCTGGCTTCATCGAACGAAAGTCGCTTCTAGTTAATTTCATGGAAATAAATGATTTTTTCATTGAAGCAGACCTATCTTTTAATAAATTTTCGCCCCAGCAAGCTCAAAAGGATGATTATCTCGATGCTTGGGTACTCGCACTAACGGCTACCGGACGAGGGGGGGTTCTACGCACATTTCCTGATCCACCTACCTTCGATGACTATAATATTCCTCAAAGGATCGCTTATTTAGAAGTGAGCGAGAAAATTTAGCATAAGAAAGGGGCAAAATGGGTTTAAGGAGGTGAAGGTGGGAGTGGACTTCACCTCCAGGGAATTTTTCTCCATTTTTTTCCATTCACATTTATCATTCGAACCAACAAACCAATCACAACGTGGGAGAAAAACACCCTAATCGGAAACCATTGAGGGACTTTTTTCACTTTTTCCATTTTTCAAAGCGAACAGAGGGGGAGATGAGCGACGCATCAAATTTTCACTATCTCTAACCATTATAAGGGAAATTCATCTATTTAAAATTTTACAATTATTTTAGTGATCTTGATGTATATCAGAATATTCACAATATTATTGACCTATGATGAAAATTAGGCTTATTTGGCCCAAAATTTAAATTTAAAGATAAATGAAAATTAGTTAGAACCACTTTATTATTGCCAATAAATGGGTTCCTCTAATTTGAAATACTTGTATGCTGTTGATATCATTGATGAAACAACATATGGCACATTCATTGGAGAAATTAACAGATAATAAACCTGTAATTGAGGTCGCTTTTAATTCTTATTTACCCAGTCCTTTGGTGCTTGATTCATTTGTAGAAATAATCCGAAAACGAAAAATTTCTTTCGAATCTAAACAAAAACAAATTGATTCGCATTTATCCGAAGGGGATGTTGCGTATTCTGACTCAGAATTGGATGAAATAGATGAAAAAATAGAAAAAATTTTGAAACAGATTGATTGTGAACAAAAACAAGCCCGTGAAGCCTTATACATATAACAGATCGAATTTCTTTTTTCTAATTCACACATAAAAATTCTAATAGTATAGCATCAAATTCAAAATTGGTGACTTAGACTTCTACAGAGATAAGATTTATATCTGCGTATTTTTCTTCCTAGATTTGTAATGCGCGAGATTTAAATAGAATTTTCGCGATGGAGGTATAAAATATGAATGAAACATCTAATAAAACCACTTTCAAATCAATGATTGCAGAAAAGCAAGCAGAATTTGAAGGATTATTACACAAGTTTGAAAATTTGGTCGATCCTGTTGAGCGCTATATTAAACGAATGGAAATGGCCAAAATTAAAAAATGGTTAGATCAATTCGACGTACACGTAGATATCCCGTAATTTTTTTTTGAAATAATCTCCTTTTTTTTCTTTTCTTTTCTCATTCTATAATCAACTCATGAAATAAAATGCAAGCAATACTTTTATAAAGATAAAATGAAATTTATTTTTGAATGATGACAACGATCAATATTGATTTTGATATATATCTTCCATCAGTTAATACGTATTTTAACTATCTGGAGTTGCTTAAAGCCCATCATTTTATTCCTCAAAATCAACACTTAGATTCGTTAATTAATTCAATGATTAAAGAAATAAATTCACCTCTTGATAACGAAAACGAATGAAAAAAACACACAGCTAATTTAAAATTAGATAGCAATACTTTGCAATTTCTCAAAAATTTTTTTTGCATCCCCATTTCCAGCATCAATCAATGGCTGTAGATTTCGTAAAAATTGCTCTCTTTCAAGTTTTAAAGAATTTAAGGCATCTTCTTTCTCTTCAGGAGTTCCATTTTCATATTTATCTATTAAATCTTCAATTACACCAAGAATCATTTCCATTTCAAAATTTGCTCCATTATATATTGGATGCCAGAATTTTTTAGGTTTTCCCCTTTATAAGGATAAAGGTGTTTAAAAATAAAAATCATAGTAGAGAATTCTTTAATAGTTCTTGAATTTTCGACATCCACTCTTTATGATGGCGTACTGGTGTGGATTTAATCCAATCCAATAGTTCTTGGGGATTTTCCCTATCAAGTTGTGCAATTTCAAAATCAATGGGACGATCAAAATATTAAAAACGAATCCTAATAATTTGTCCCATCTCCCATATCATATAATAATTATTTCATAGAATTTTTGTAAGATTTGTCTCATAATCCAAAATAGCATAACAATTATCTTTAGAATCTTCATCGGAGGTTGAAATAGGTTCTTCAGAGAAGAGCAGTTCAAAAGGGAAGTTTATGGCTTGTAGATTTTGCACCAGTCCAATAAAACCATTAAAACTTTCCCTTTTATTTATCATTCCTATTTTGGTGATGGATATATTTATGATTTTGCCTCATCTCTCAGCCATCATCAAATATCTACAAAAATTAATAGGGTAAAAAATAGAAAAGAAAATCAATGAGAAATTTTCCAAGGATCTTGGAAATCAATACTTGGCCGTGGTTTCACTCTTTTCGCCGTAATCGTCAAGTTAATTCGCTGGAACATATCTCGATCACGGATTGGCAAGAACTGACGCACAATTTTGATACAATATGGTTAATGGGAATTTGGCAACGAAGTGAAACAAGTAAAAGAATCGCCCAAACCCATCCAGGACTTTTGAGAGATTTTCAACAAGCATTACCTGATTTTCAGCCAGTGGATATTGTAGGATCCCCATATGCAATAAAATCATATACTCTTGATCCTTTTTTTGGACCACCTTCAACCTTGGAAAAAATTAGTCAAACTTTTCATCAACTTGAAAAGAAAATTATTGTGGATTTAATTCCAAATCATATTGCAATTGATAATGACTGGCTTATTAGTCATCCAGAATTTTTTTTGCATGGTTCTCCTGCAGATTTACTACATAATCCAGAAGATTTTTTTAAACCACCAATTGTAATTAATGAATCCGAAGATCCGCAAGAATCCGCTATTTTTGTGCATGGAAAAGATCCTTATTTTCCATCTTGGACCGATACTGCACAATTAAATGCGTTCTCTGCACAATACCGCCGTGAGATTATCAGCATTTTAAATGAATTAGCTCAATGGGTTGACGGTGTAAGGTGTGACATGGCAATGTTGTTGACCGACCGAATATTTAAAGAAACTTGGAAAAATTTGGCAGGCAAACCGTTAGAAAGAGAATTTTGGGTTGATGTTATTAGTGCAGTTAAAGAAAGACACCCACATTTCTTGTTTATTGCTGAAGTATATTGGGATATGGAATGGGAACTCCAACAACAAGGTTTTGACTTTTGCTATGATAAACGCTTATATGATCGCTTGATACATGCATCCGTGGATGGAATTAGAGCCCATTTGACCGCTTCATGGGATTATCAGAGCAAATTAGTTCGATTTATTGAAAACCATGACGAAAATAGAGCCCAGAAGACGTTTGGAGAAGAAAAATCAAAAACAGTGGCGACTCTTGCATTTACTTTACCAGGAGCATATCTCCACCATTATGGGGAACAATTAGGGTGGAACATACGACTCCCCGTTCAACTGAGTCGATTTCCATTTGAAAAATTAAATCAAAACATAAACCAATTTTATCAAAATTTATTCAATAAAACCTTTTTAAAATATCAATTTAAGGATGCAAAAAATGGAAAATCTCAATCTCAAAGTGAATCCATTTCATGGGCATTCAATACAGAAATACCCGAGCCCCTTATTGGTTATATGTGGTATGATCAAAAAGAATGTGAATATTTTATAGTAAATTTCAGTTCTGTTCCTCAAAATTTAACTTCACTTTCCTTGAACTTTCAAAAAAATGGAATTCAGGTTAAATTTGATACAATTTCAAAAATCAACTGGCAATCCTTAACGAATTCATCTCGCAGAAGTAGTTTTTTAATTGAGCAAGATATAACCGAAAGGGCTCTAGAATTTAACCCTTGGGAAGTTTTATTACTAAAATTCCATTATTGTTGATAGTAATTTAACCAATTTTATTCATTTCATCAAGAATTAATATGATAATATTGATTTTTGGTTTTATTTCTTATTTTGCTTCGGCGGTCTGGCATTCTAGAAAAAAAATCCTTAAAAACCTTTAAATATTCAGCCTTCTTTGGATAAACCTATCTAAATTACCTCCAATATTGAAAAATAGGGTGATTTTTTATAGAAAATTTATCCGCTTTCATTTTTTTTTGTAAAGAAATATATCCATAAAAATCGGGGATTGTTGGATCTTAGGGGTGATTCAATATTATAAATAATGCTAGAGAAAAAAAAAAAAAAGAGAATGAAAAATTAAGTAAAGCCACCAATATTCTCTCTGGAATTGCATTTGGATTAATCTATATTTTTGCAATTCCAAGTATTTTTGGAATTCTTACTGCAGGAATTACCGCGATTTTTTCTTCTGAGGAATTTCTTGCAGGAGAATATGGTATCGGCTTCTTTATTCTGGCTATTTTATTTGCCTTGCCATTTGGATTGGGATTCTTTTATCGAACGCGTACAAAATCATCTCATTGGGAGATATATGTCAAAAATTTTTCAAAAGGCATTATCTCTGCAGTAATGGTGGCCCTAATTCCTTTAATTCTAAGTAATTTTACTTTTTACATAATTTTTCAATTATTGAATTACGATTCTTTCGAGTTTATATTCCCTTTTATAAGCATTATTCTTTTTACATTAGCAAATGGAGTGTATTGGCTTTTCTACCAGCTTGATTTTTCAACATCAACAAATTTTCTTTCAGATTCTACAATTCAAAAACAAAATGAACCCCATGATGGTTTGGTATCAATTTACTTACAAAATAAATCAAGAAATTTAGTGCAAGAATTGTTCTTATTTTTCAGCATAAAATCTTTAATATCGGCAATAATTTTTTCGGTTTTTCATTCGATTTTGTTGGAGATCATCATAGATCTCTCCATTTTAACTATATTTATTCTAGGATTTTCCATTTTCTATCCCAAAATGAAGGCAAAATATCAAAATGAAGAGCATCAAAAACACCATCTACCATTTATTTTTCTTGATTTCATCAAGATCACGCTACTTATCCTACCTTTTATTGGTTTAGTCCCCCAATTTAGGTATTTAAAACAATCTTTTGCTTTGATTTTACCTTTTTCTGTGTTTATGTTGATTAAAATAACTTGCGTGTTGCTTCTTAAATTTCGCGAAATTCGATTGAAGTATTTTCTTCCCATCATTGCTAAAACATTCTTGCAAGAAATAAGTATGGCTATTTCCTTGATTTCATCCATGATTATCTTCATAATTGGGATAATTTCTACTTCAGATAGAATTCTAACCTTAATTTTGCTTACTACCATTTTCTTTGAAGGCTTATGTGAATATGCAATATTTAAAATTCCCACAAAAAAAATAGATCTCCAAAACCAGTTCTTATTCTTTATTGTAAACGTTTTTCTCAGCTTTATTATAATTCCGACTAGTTGGTATTTCCAACTTTTGATATTTACGATACTCGCTCTTGTTGCAGGAAAATTTCTAAAAATGCATGATGAACGGCTGCAAAAATATCATAGACATCTTCAAACAATCATGTTTTTGATCCTTATGGTTGAGATTGGTTTATCATTAGCTATTTTTTCAACTGCTAACGATTGGCTGATAAATTCATTTCCTTTTATCAATTATATCTTCTTTCTAAACATCTCTCTTTTAAGTATTTTTATTCACCTCCAAAACGTGGAATATAATCGAAAACCTCCGAAAAGTTTAACTGTTTCAATCTTAGGAAGCCTTTTGATCCTGCAATTAGGATTATTTTTGCTTTTAATCGGTGGAATTCACCAAATTACATCTATATTTTTAGATTTATCCAGACAATCCTTCATATTTCAACTGATTTTTCAAAAAGAAGGTTTATTAGATTTAACAAATACTAATAATTTCATTGGAGCAATTGGAAATTGGACGTCTCAATTCCATCTCCTTTTTCGATCAAATCTATTATTCAATGAATTATTATCACTTTCTTTAAGCGCTATAACATGTATCTTCTTTTTCAATTTAATTGTTCAAATAAATGGTAAATTTGGTTTCTTACCAAGAAGCCTCCCACGAAAAATTCAATTCTTTGAAAATTTAGTTATAATTCAAATAATTTCACTTATTCCTTTCTTTTATTGTCCATCTTTAACGAGTTTTATAATTGGAAAATATCTCAGGAATTTTCTGATGATTAAATTTAGCAAGCGATGGATAAATGAATTCACAAAAGAAAATGAATCCGCATTAAAAATTACCCTTATTTCGTTTTTCAAACTTGGAAATAATCTCATGCTTCTTCCGCTTACGACTTTCCTCTTAAGTGAATTTTTTGAAATGAATCTGGTTTTATCTCTCTTCATCGGTATTTTAATTGGATTTTTCGCATATAATTACTTCGAACCTATAATAAAATTACCTATACTTCAAAAAACTTGGAAAAAAGTAAAAATATTCGATATCGGACGAATATGTTACCATTTCTTGATGATTTTAGTTTTTTCAGTCTATGGAATTCTTATAATAAGAATGTTAATAATTCAGTATTTAGAACCCACTTTTGGATTTTTATTATCAATTTTAATCTTAGGCATTACTTTAAGAATGAATTTACGATTTCTAAAAACACCCTTGGAGATCTTAAATAATAACAAAATAATTTCTGATGAGAAGTATGTACGAACAAAATTTTCATCTTGGATCTTCTCGAATTTCATCGGTTGTGTGAATATTGGGATATTTTTGCAAATAATTCTCTTCTCTTCGATTAGAACTTATATTCTAGCCAATAAAATCTACGGAACAATCGTTTTCGAATTTTTACTGCCTATAATCCTTTATGTATTTATTTCCTTTCATTTTGGTAAACAATATAATAATTTCCTTCTTCATAAAAAATATCAGAAAAAGACCAAGGCTTTCAGCCTATTCAGCGAATTATTGTTAATTTTAGTAATTTGCCTCATCATAGAATTCTTTTTATACAATTATATATTTGGAATCTTCTTTTCTACAGCAGTTTTCATGAGTATCATGTATTTTCACTGCAAGAAATTTTTGATAATCTATCCAAACAAAGAAAAACTTATTGAACAGATTAAATGTACTATAAAATTAGTCAACTCTCTGATGATATCCTTAGTAATTGCTTTCTTTATCCAAGAATTTTTACCAAGTTCGCCTTTTCTTTTAATTTTTATTTCTTCATTTCTGACTCTCATAATATTTGGTATCTTTCAAAGAAAACAACCTATTTTAGCAGAAAACATTGCTGCTATAGGAAAAAGTTTAATTCTTCTCATAAATGCATTAAGCACCCTCGGAATTTTCTTTTTTTCCAAATTCTGGGATTTTTCAAGTATTTCAGCCAATTATAAAATAATATTCATTAGTATGGCTTGTAACTACATTATTTCAGTAATAATCTATGGGATTATCCAATTTAATAAATACAACCTACTTTCAAAGCAATCTCTACCTATGATTCTTTTAATTCCAACTCAATTAGGCTTTTTCACTCTTTATATCTTCTTACTGGGCTTCTTTGGCATGATAATTGCAGGCTTTTCATTAATTGGATTTTCATTATCTTTAGGAGCAGAAATTGCATTAAAAGGTTTTCTTCCCTCCTTATTTCTCTCTTTTATATCCAGAAATTTGAGTAAATTCAAAGTATTTAAACCATTACAGAGATATTCCACGATATTTAAATACCAAACAGTCATTTGGTGGAATATATTTGCTTTTTCGCAAGCATTAATGTTAATATTAATCAACCCATCCAAACCATTTTTGATTCTCCTGGCAATTATCTTCTTTACATCTACAATAATCCAAACCACGAAAGATTTAGCCAAGATATATGAAAAAATCACCCATAAAGCGAAATTTATCATAGATATGTTGTTGATTATAAATATTATTTTTAGTGCATCTTTCATTTTTGTACTTTGTAGAATTAATTTCAACTTAAGTCTTATTTTAACAACATTGATTGTCAGCATTTACTCAACCATCATGTTTTCGCGTGTTAATCTATTCTCTCACTATATTTTCCCTACAGTATATCAAATTGTGAAATTAATACTGCTAAATACTATTTTTGTTTCATTTTTTATCTTTTGCGCGCAGTTGGCGCAGATTTATTTTATAGATGAAAATTCCATAGTTGAACAAAGAATTTATCTATATTACTCTATTTTACTTGGATTTCAATATTTTATACCTTTATTCAAACATAATATTAGAATTTTGAAAGAAATCAACATAATACCAGTTAGATTTTGGGAATCAATCCATTTTGGGCTTTTACATTTCCAATTTTATTCCATGATTTTGGCTGAACTTATGTTATTAAGTCATATTTCAGGATTTTATTCTTTTTCTCTAATGAAATCAATGATTAATCCTACTTATTGGCTTTTCTTGGTTCCTTCCACTATGATTCTTCCAGGGATTTTGCTGTATCTAAATAGTAAGAATTCTAAATTTGACCAGAAAACACAATTCCAGCACGCATTCTTGGTCGAATTTTATATGTATTTCTTGAGTATCGTTATTTCCATAGGGATAGGTAACATTCTAATTACAGAATTTAGATGGGAGCTGTTAATTGGAATCATTTCAGTTATCAAACTATACTTGGTATTCACATTAATCCGAATCAATCATATTTTATTAAAACTTGAAAAAATATTGAACCCGGTTATCTTGGCACTGAAAAGATTGATACTTTTGGAGATTGGTGGGTTTTTAGTAACACTTTTACATTACCAATTTGCAGTAAGATGGATTACAGCCGGGTTTTTCGGATTAGTTCTTTTAAATGCGCTTGTTTTGAGTATTTCTTTCTTCAAAGATTGTATTCCTGTGAGTTTATGGAATGAATTTTTAGGATTCATCGTTCTATGCACTGGATGGACATTATTCGCCGTTTTAATTCATTTCAGCCTTCCACTTGAAAACCAAATCTCCTATCTTCTATTCACATCCATCCTTATTGCCCCATTGAGTTTAACTTATCTAGCACTTTTAATCATACGAAATGGTAAAATACCTACAAAAATCACTTTTCATTTGCTGCAAGTTGTGTTTTTCTTAATTATCACAGATTTGATGTTTGTTGTCTATACTGGTATTAATCAAATTATTTCGCCAGTTTTCTTCCTAATTCCTATGGTATTCATTCTCAACAGTGCAATATTTTATGATAAAAAACATCTGATGCTTTTTATGAATAGAAAATTGGAATTAATCACTTCTTCGTTAGTGTTTGTGTTTTCCTATTGTTCTCTTTCAATATTCATATCAGACTTAATTGCATTTAACTTAGAAACACAAATATTTGTGTTTTGCTTGGCGATACTACCAGGAATTTATTTGGGATTGAAATTAACTGAAAAAAATTATGCTAAATATATTGATCTATATGTTCTAACTAAAGAAAAGCAAAAAACAAAAACCTCACATGATTTTGCCCTTATTGAAGATAGAGTAGTTGAAAAAGGAGTAACTAGAGAAGAACTTCTTGAAGAAAAGCAAGATACTGAATTAAGCAAAGAATTAGAGACAGGAAAAAAGCAAGAATTTGAACAAAAACAAGAAGTGAAATTCAATTCAAAGCAGGAATTTCAAAAAATTCCTTTAGGTTTTTCAATAATCGACTATTTGCATAGAAAATACACCTTGTTTTTTAAAAGTTGGATGATCTTTGCTGGACTTCTTCTTTCCTATTTTTGGATTCGACTTGCATGGTTGAATCATATATCTTTAGTATTTACAATCAGTGCCAGCTTATTGGGCTTGATTTTTGTCTCAAAATCAATCTATAAGGAAGATTTCAGATTATTAACCTTCTATTCCATAATTATTGGAAATATATTATATTACCTCATTATTGCATACATTCAGCCGCAAAATCTAACAATAAGCTTAATCCTTTCGATAATAATTCTAGGTGTTTTTCACAGATTAACAACCTCACTTCTCCCACAACCGAAAGAATTGCTGAATTTGGAAAATATTCTAATATTAAGTTTATACTGGAGTGCATTATCCATTTTACCTTGGAACATCAGTTTAATTATCTTAATGATTACCAGTGTATTTCTTATCTTATCCCCGCGTAGTTATTTGAATTTGTTTTTTGTAACGGTATTTGTAGGGTCCATCATTTTCTTTTTTTACACTTTAATGACGTATTATGACATTTCTTGGTATCTCAGCCTCACTGGAAGTATAACAATTGGTGTGTTTGGAGAATGGATACTTTGCGGCATTTCCATAAGATGGAGAAAGAGTTTATTGAAAACTTTATTGGGATATCTTGCTTATAGTATAAGTTTGCTCTCCTTTGGCTCTCTTTTATATGATTATTTCTACTTCATGCGCTATATTGCCCCTGTTGTGTTTGGAGTCATTCTGGGTTTGGTCTATCTTCTCCAGAAAGCAACTCAATCTCCGAGGCAAAAAATATTTTTTACAGTATTAATTTTTGCCCATACTTTCTTACTTTTTCTCTCAATTGGATATTGTTATTTATTCTATTCTTTAGCTTATCTTATTCCTTTAAGCATAACTTTGGGTATAGGATTAACTCTCTTAATGTACTTCTTCTTTTTCGAGCATTTCAATTTACCAATCAACCCAAATATGGTTAAAGCAACCTTATTCTTAGCTGGAACAGGATTCTCATTAAATATACTTTTATTGTTAATCGAACCGACTTTAATTCAATTAGCATTAAAGATAGCCATCCCTATTGCTTTAGATTTCTATATTTTCATATATTTTATCGGTGTAGGGTTATATCTTAAGCAATTTACAAAAGAAATTTGGAATAAAGGTGCATATGCATGGCTTTTTGTACCAATTGTTAATTTCGTATTGATTCTTGAAGCAGTCACCAATATCGATGAATACACCTTAGCAATTCAGCTTTCAAAAATCTCTCTTTCTGGATCAATCGTTCTCTCAATATTGATAAGTTCACTATTATATTTGCCTTATCTCTTAACTAAATTGAAGAAATTCATAGATTATTTCGTATATGTATTTTGGACGGAATTGTTATTGTTAGTTTATTGGGCTTCAGCGAATATATTTCCCATTAACTTTCTATTACAGATTCCCTTCGTAGGTTTGATTACTATCGCAGTAATTATCCCATATTATTATTTCAGGAAAAGATGGAATTTGCTCTTATATCTTTGGCCCGTTGCCTGCGCCTTAAATATAGTATTCTTTTCGTTATACTTTACTTTCGGTTTGCAATGGGAGGTTCCCCTCAATTTCTTCATCGGTGCCCTTTATTTAGTGATATATGCTAATTTTCCTCCGATAAAAGAGAAAATTCCCATATTAAAACTGGTATTTACTATTTCAAGCTATTTAATCTTATTTGGGAGCCTATTTGCATTATTATATTCATTTATCGTTATAATCTTCTACGATTGGGTGATTTCTGCATCCATCAGCCTTATCATCATGAGTTTTGCCTTGATCCCTGGAAGATTTTTCCAAATTGACAAAAAAATCCTCAAACCAATTTTCTCGATATTTTTAGCGATTGGCACAGGGTTGGTAATTTGGAGAACTTTCAGTTTAATTCAAGCTGCAGATTTTAACCTTTTTGGTGTTTTCTTAGGTATTGCCTTTTTCTGGGCTTTGATGCTGCTTTTCCAAGTAAAAGAATACCTGTTATCTAAATTTTATCAGATCTCTTGGGGTTTTATGGCTTTATCCTTCGGTTTGGCAGCATTTGAGATATTTTTAACCGTATTTAGAGTAGGAGAATGGGCTTCAACTGGTGTTTTAATTCTAGTTGCGACTTTCATAACTTTCCCCCTATCCAAAAAGCATTTAGTACTCCCATTTAGCTTTATTTGTATTGCTATTGCGTTAATTCTTAACCAAGCGATAATTATCATCTGGAATTTAGCTAAAGTTCAACCAGCTTTGACATTTGTCCATCTAACCTTAACTTTATTCTGGGGTTTGAGTTTTCTAGGTTATAAAATGATTCGTTTCGGTATTTTTGCAAATAAAATGAAAAATTTCCTGGTTTATTTGGATATTTGGGGGCTATTTATCATTACTACCTCAGTAAATATTGTTCTTTCGATAAATTTGATGATTCCGCTAGATTGGTATAATTTTGGTGGAATATTATGTAATTTATTATTATTTTTCTCAGTCGCTACCGCATATGCTCTAAAATCTAACGATATCATTTTGGATTCCACTAACTTGCAGAAGATCCTTAGCATTTTTAGAAATTATCTCATAGTTGGTCTTTATTTGATAAATTCCCTACTAATTTCTTTAAACGCTCCCGTTTTACTTCTAAATGAATCTGAAATATTAGGTATAGTCTTGTATCGAGCCAGCATATTCTTTGCAACCTTATATTTGGTAATTTTAGTCTTAGATAAATATATTATCAAGGCACTTGAGAGAAAGATCCAAAAAGAAATTCTTTGGGTTCTCGTTTTAGGATTCAGTTTGTTTATTTCTGCTTATTCGTTTATATCATGGCAAACATGGCAGCTGAGTTTGCTAATTTTTGCTTCCTTAAGCATATATACCCTATTCTTGGTTAGCAGGGTCCATCGATTGAAATTTCATATGAGTCTGGTCATAACCGATATTTTTCTGCTAAATGTGAGCCTATTCTGGGTTCTCTTTATTTCATTTGACATTACCAAAGTTGTTCATGAAAGAACTGGTTATTATATTTTACTGATCGGGTCGATTACTGCTTTAATTGATTATCTACTAGTTCGTATCAAAGTTATTCCCCAGAAATCGAGGGTGTATTTCGCAGTTCAATTAAATGTAATTCTAGCCGCCTTTGCATGTGAAGCATTTAGGTTACAATTTAATCAATCTTATTCCGATATACTTGGATTGGCTAATATATTAGCAGTATTTGTTGGAACTTTGATTGTGACGAACATCAAATTAATTAAAAGAAATGAATTGGTTTTAGCTTTTTGGATGAGTTTTTCCTATGCAATTGGAATGTTAATTTTCAATTCTGCCAAAATACTGTTAAATTCTTTTGGGTTGACTTTTCATATTCCGGAAGCAATCCTCTTCTTTGTAGGAATTTTGTTTTTCATTTTCCACATCTTTTTATCATCTCTAATGAAGAATATAATTATTTTTACCACAAATGATGATTTCCAAAAAAAAGATGATAATTCTCCTGTTCTCAGCAGTTTTTCAAGAATAAAAATGAAAACAGCTAACTATAAATCGATAAAACATTGGATTATCCCAAAATTGTCTTTTAATTTTCCACAAGATGCATTGAATATGGAATTATCCTATAAAATCTCCCAAGTAATTTTATTGGGGGGGGTTGTTACTGCTGTGAATCACTTTTGGAACAAAATTTTTGTTCTAATCTTTAACCAAGGGCAGATCTCTTTAGCATTCCAAATAATACTGTGGTTCCTAAGCTTTATGGTTTTTATTACATTTGGATGGCTCTATATTTTAAATAATTTTGACAAAAATAACCTCACTCTTCAATTTAAATTAAATTTTCTCAAAAATAAAGCATTGATTCGTGCAATATCTATCTATCTATGTAGTGTTTCTCTTTTTTTCCATTTATGGCCAATTCTCAACCTTTCTGAATATATTGGTACTCTGAAATTTGACAGATTGTTCCTTGATTTGTTGATTGTCAATCTTTTTCTTTTAGTAAGTAAGAAATCACTTCATATTGCACAAAAAATCTTCCAATACTTTAAATTATCAGCTACGCTTCTCTTTTCTTGCTATATTTTTGAAGTTCTGAGAATTTTCACCCAAATACCGTTGTTTTTAAATGTGGCATTAGTTTTTTTTGTATTTGCAGTGTTAAATATTCAGAACATCACAAATATTCTGCATGTATATCTATTTTGGGCATTCTTTACTAATCTTATCAGTTCTTTGGTCTATCTGTTTATTTCTACCTTCATTATCCACTTAGAATCTTTGTTTAATATAATTATAACCAATTTGTTCATATTTGGAATAGTTTTCACCTTTATCACAGGTTTGATCACAGAAATTGAAATCCACAATCGGGATAAAATAGCACTCTCTTTGAGAGAAAGTTCAATGGCTTTTAGAATAAAGAAATCTATTCCACAAATCCTTTCAATAGGTTCAAAGGATGAATCTCAACGTAAAGCTGCATACGTTATCTGGTTAAGTCTATTTTCGATTATTTTTACAATATTCTTGAGCAGAATTGCTTATTTTGTAATTTGGAATGAATTTGTATGGAAGGATAATTCACAAGTATTTAGAATAATTTTACTGGCTATTACAATACCCTTATTATTTAATTTATACAGTTTTATTGTAAGAGGATATATAAATAAAACTGGATTCAAATGGAATTGGTTATCATTCCTTAATCAAATCGATTCTTTCTGGAATTATATAACAACGGTAAATCTTTCATTGTGGATCTTTGTGATTTGCTGGAATCAATTCGATATAATTTCTTTTATTAGAGATAGCGCAACCCTCTATCCCCTTCTAGGGAATTTTCTACTATCAATTGGAATTTTGTATATATCTTTTTATAACAAGAGAATTCCGAGTTATGGAAAAAAATACTTGAGATACTTCTGGAAAATTTGCTTCACAGTATTCATAGAAGAGTGTTTGCGGTATTTCTTTAATTTTAACTATGGTTTAATTTTAAGTGTTCCAGTGCTTATTTTTACATATATTTTTATCAATGAAGCAAATTCACAAATAAGTTCAGGAATTTTGTGGAGCACTCGGCAATTATCCGTATTTGGAATAATAATTTCTTTCATATTTTACATTTTTGAAGATAAAGATCTGCTTTCTCAAATATTTTTGGCAACTTTCATATTTAGTGTCATATTTTCGGTAGTATTATTAATTAGAGATAAAGAATTGATTGAAGTCGATTTCGAACCTGAATCCGATCAGAATAGAGAAATTTTAAAGAGATCAAATAAAAGTGAAAATGTTGCCAAAGAAAATATTCCTTATTCCAAAAAAATCTTTGATTCTCTCCGATCTTTCCAATTAATTACCGCCGTTTGGATTTTACTCTTTCCCGTCTGTTTCTTTGGAATAATTTTACTGAGTATTTATAGGTTTTTGAACCCACCTTTCTATACAGACTTTCCAGCTATTTTTTCAACCATAAGCATTGTCATCATTTCATTCACTACAGTTTACATTTACTCCATCTTCTTGATTGTATTTGGAAAATACGTCAATAAGCACAAACTTTCTGAATTAATGGGGAAAAACAAGTGTATCTCTCAGAATTTGCTTAGGATTCTATCTCTTGTGGTATATACAGCATTCACTGCCGTAGAAACGGCATTCTTGATGTTATTTTTTTACTCACTTCCCCTTGTAGAGCAAATTGGGTTTGTTTCTTTGTTACTCTCCATTAGCTTAATCTTAGTATTAAAAATTGGAGAATTAAAAATCAATAAAATACTAGATGTTAGAAAGGTAGAATTGTCGATTTTTATGTTATTTTTGATAGTAGGGGCTTCTGGAGCAACTTTATTGATATATACTACCGATCAGTGGAATATAATTGGTGTTTTATTCATATATTTGGCTATTTTGAAAAGATCTCGATATGTTCCCAAACGATGGTATATTTATCTCTATCGAGCCAGCATTTTGGGGATCTATTTGACTGTGTTAATTCAAGTGGGAATGTTGCTTTGGAGCGTGTTAAACCCTTATATTTCCATTTTAATTATCATGGGATTGCTCCATTTGGTGGTGGAGTTCGAAGTTTGGAGAAATTTCTTAGAAATTGACCACAAACGATTACTCACCAAACAAATTTCTTGGATATTGTTCAATTTAACCAGTATTACTTGTGGATTGATCCTAATCATCCCTGTAATTACCACATATTATATTTTTACTCTATTCCTAATTGTTATAGCTGAGCTCTTCTATACATTATTCCTATTCTTTGATCCCGCCACGAATCTTTATAAAATTATCAAAAGTATTTTAGTTTATGCTACTTACTTAATTATTTTGGTGTTAACGTGCAATATATTAGTGATTTTAAACCTTAAGACACTCTCTGGTTATTTTGATTCTTTGATATTAACCCGAATGGTATTGGTAACAGAAATATTGTTAGTTATTTATCTAATTATCATGATAGATAAAAGAATAGTCCATGAAATTAATCAAAGATTCATCTCCCGTGCAGAATTGACTTCATTTATTGTATTTATCATTTCCTGTGCAAGTAATTTGGGTTATCTTATTTATTTAATTATCCCTGCTCCCACACCTGCTCCCACACCTACACAAATAAATTATCAATTAATTAGCACAATCGCTATAATTGCCTTTTTGGTAACACTCTTTGTTTCAGTAACGCTCTATTATAAACTAAAAAACCGAATAATCAATCAAATTCTCTATTTTATGATGATTATTGAAGCATTCTTTTTCTTAGTTGGTCAAAATTTGATAATTCTTGCGATAGCGATCACATGTCTGGCGTTTTTGATGTATCCAGTAATTTTCTTTTTGGATAAATTTCTCGAGTTTATCAAGCATTTTGCTCACTACCTTGCAACAACATTCCGTTGGCTCGTGGAAAAGATTAGTATGATTTTCTTTTCCATTGTAGAATGGGTAAAACTTCATTTGAAGTTGGTACTCACCGTTATTGGTGGAGGATGCGGAATAGGCATGTATTTCTTACTTTATGATGTGTTTATTTCGGGATTGGTCTTTTTAGCAGTATATTTCTGGGTTTCGCCAGAGAGAGAAAAAGAAACTAGCCAAACAAATTTTGGGAAGAAATTGTTGTATCGACTATTAATTTTCATTTGCCTTTTTGGCACAATGTTTACAAACAAAATTATTCCATTACAAGCTTGGATCTTTACGCTAATTTT
This sequence comes from uncultured archaeon, assembly GCA_964426185.1. GTDB lineage: Archaea > Asgardarchaeota > Lokiarchaeia > Sigyniarchaeales > Promethearchaeaceae > Harpocratesius. The sequence continues at coordinate 37,942 of CAYRPF010000017.1, forward strand.
ACTAGCCTTTTTCGGATATGTAATATGGGCTGTCCGAAAATCGGAGGAGATTTATAATTTATCTATGCATTGGCGATTGTGGAGCTCAGTTCTGGCCATTGTGGACTTTCTCCTAACGATCTACTTCATATTACAGGAATTTTATATTTTAAGAATCGTGAAGACTTAAACCGCAGCTAATTTAAATGTAATCAAACTTGATCAAGAAAAAATAATCAGTCACTCCAAAAGGATTAGATTTTTACCATATGGATTTTTTCTTTTCTCGATTATGAGTAATATCTTTGATCATTTTGAGCAAAAAAAAGTTCAAGAAGTTAAGGGAAGTTTCTATTTGTATCTCCCAAAGAAATGGTGTAAGAAATATGGAGTATCAGAAGATAAAAGAGTATTTATGAAGCATTTAGCTGATGATTCTTTGCTCATTCGTTCGAATATGACTGCTCCTGAATTGATGACAACTTACACCATTGATTTGGATTTAAACATTGATGATGGTTTAGAATTAGAAGAAGAGCAATTTATAGAATATCTTTTCAATCTTTATCTGACTGCTTATATTATTGGATACCGCACAATAATAATCAGAAAAAAGGAAAAAATACCCACAAAAATTAAAAATCGAATTCATAAACTAACTCAAAAATTATATGGAATGGTTGTTATCTCAGAGACTCGCAATGAAATTGTGGTAGAAGAACACTTCGATGAAGTGAATCTTACTGTTCTCAGCAAGCAGGTATTGAATAAGGTAGGATTATTGTTAAATAGTTTTATCGAACTCATAGAAGATTATGAAAATATGGATAATTTAATTGAAGAATTAGAGCAACTTGAAGAACAAGACAATCAAATTGACGAACACCGCTATGCAATTGAACGTTATGTACACCAAATTCTTAATTTTCCCAGTTTAGGACAAAATATTAATGTCACTTCTGTGGGATGCCTGCACTATTCAGAATCTGCCCGACTAATTGAACGGATTGGAGATCATATTACTAAATTAGTAAGGATAACAAAAAATCAACCCATGAAAGATCGTAAATTCGTGTTAAAACATTTATATCGCGTTCGAGAAACATTTCACACACTGCAGGATTATTTCTGGAGAAAGAACTCATTAGAACTCTGGTTATTAACTCAAAAAATTAAAAAATATGCTGATGAAGTGAAAAAAATTATATATGAAGATCATCCCGATACCGAATACCTAATTCCCATTCGCAGAATTAGTAACATATGTGGAGATATCGCTGAAATTCGGATAAATGATATATTAACTAAACAGCAAGAAGATGAAGTAATTCTTAAAGATTCGGGATAAATGCATTTATTGTGCTTATTTCTTAGGAATTATGGGTTGAAAATCACCTTTTGGACCACGCCACCGAAATTTTCCTTGAGTAAATCTACTGATTTGAATTGCTACCACAGGACATTGATGAATGCACCGAAGACATACCACACAATCCGTTCCAAAGGTAATCCTATTTTTCTCTTCATCCATTTTAATATTATTCATCGGACACTGACTTATGCATGAATTACAGTGCGTACAGTTATCATCAACCCAAAAACGTTTTTTGATAAAATTTTCCATCACATGATATAACCCACGAAATGACCATCCCAATAAAGTATCTAGCAAATATTTTGGAGGTGGTACTGCCAAAGAAGTAAAAGAATTTTTCGATTGGAATGTTTGAATGAGCGAAGAGAAATTGTCAAAATGAACATCGAATTCTGAGAAGTGGGAATAATCTCGCTTAAGTGCATTTCTCACATAACCCGATTTCTCTGTCAACATTGCTAATCCATCAGTTCCAGGCATTTTGACAGCAAAACTTCCCAAATGAGTGATATTTAATGGTTTAAATAGTGAATAAAGCCGTTCAAAGGCATTTCCAGCCACAATTCCCATCGTGCAGAAAAAAATGATTCCTTTTTTACTCAAATCAGGCAGTTCGTTAACAAATGCGCGTACATTAGAAGGTGCATCCAAGGCATAAATAGGAAATCCAAAATAGATCAGATCATAATTCACTATATTCGTAGGATTAAAGGATTCCAATGAATAACGATCGATAGAAATATTATTGGAAGAAATCTGCAATTTTTCATGAATATATCGGCTCACATATTCGGTATTTCCAGTTCCGCTAAAAAATAGGATTAAGACATTCATGTTAAGCACTTTTGTTAACGATAGATGCTATAATTCATAAATTTTTTGAAAAAAAAACAATGTAAAAGAAAAGTTCTGAAAATTTCTGAAACATTATATTTTAAAAAAATCACTTCTTATCAGTATTTTCTTCTTTTCGGGGGGATTCTCGAAGGAATACAAACCAAGATGGCAGGAAGTCCTTGATTATATGAAAAAAATCATGCGAGGGTTTGAATGATTAAAATCGCGGAAACGAACAAAAGCACTCCACCAAAAACGGGTTTAATCCTTTTAGCATCCAATTTAAGAGCCATCACTCGCGAGCCTAATTGACTGCCAATCAACACTCCAATGCTGCATAATAACCATAATAGCCAATCTGGCTGAGCAGCAATAAGTATGTGCGATATAAAACTTGAGAGCCCAGAGCATGATACAATAAAAGCGGAAGTTGCGGCTGCAATTTTAGGTGCCAAGCCTGCGAAATATAACAGAGGAACCACAAAACTTCCTCCACCGCGCCCTAACAGACCAGCAAAAAGCCCTAATAAAATACCTCCGACTAATCCTAAGATTATTTTTTGCTTTGAATTGAAATCTCCACTTTTCGGCTTCCATCCACTTAACATTAGAATGGCAGCAGTGGCAGTGAACAGTGCAAATACAATAATTAAGGGTTTTTCCGGTAAATTAACATTAACTAACGCACCAATTGGAGCGAAGGTAACCATCATAATTCCAAACGGGAATGCGACTTTCCAATCGATCATTTTCTTTCGGGCGTAGGTAACTGCCGCAGAGGTGCTATTCACCAGATTCAACAACATGCCTAAAGGTATTGCTTCAAGTTTAAAATCCATACCCATCCAAAAAAGAATAGGAATGTAGATTTGGGAACCACCCATCCCTAACATCGAAAATATGAAGGCAATCACCAAGAACATCAATGGTGTAAGGTAAAGCCAGTTCATCAATTAATCATCTCGTGTAATTTCTAAGTATTTTTTTCTCTATCATCATAAAGTATCGAATAAGTTATAAATTAATAAAGAAATAAAAAAAGGATTATTAATTTTCTAAAATACTTAAGGATCTGCGATGTCCAAGGTGCCCTATTGTCATTTCAGAACAACCAGCACAAAGAAATTGGTCATTGATATAATACCCATACTCAGCTACTGTCAATTCATTACATTTTTCGCATAACCGCTTATCCCATTTGTGAGAAGGCACATCAACTTTAATATTATCAATCATCTCAATATTAAATTGCTTTTCCACAGGCATTGAAAGTATGTTTTCAATAAGTGGATCCACAATTTCAGGGGTAATGTGGTGGGGTGGGATTCCTTTTTGCCTTTTCTTCATAAATTCAGATTGAAAAGCCTTTTGCAACCACGAACCAAAGGGGGTAATTTTTACTCCTCTTTTCTGTTTTTGATCAATCAAAGTAACTGAAAATTTCCCTTTCATCGAGCGTACTATATTCCCTTTTCCAAAAGTGCACCCAGTAATCACTTGGATACCATCACCCATGCAGCCAGCGCAGTGATGCTCTCCCAAATCAACTATAGCAAATAACTCTCCGGCATGTGCATGTTCAACTTCCAATGCATTCATAGCCACACTGGCGATTTTTAATCCTAACGGCATTGCAGGAAATTTATGTCGCTTAGTTTCATAGCATCCCAAATCTCATCGTGTTATTCCCAAAGTCCGAAATTATGTCTTGCTATGTCATAGTCAACAAATCACTATGCTTTAGTCGTTAGTAACATTAGCCACTAATCATGTTAAAATATTGGGAAGTCGCTGGTAAATTTCAAGTATTAGCGTTACTGACCAAGGGAAAGAATTAAGAGGGGGGGTGAAATGAAAAATATCTCTTCTAATAATTTTTTTGTTTAATTATTAGAAGTAATATACACACACTTGTTCCTAATAATAATGTTAACTTGTAAATCTGATTGAGACACTCCAGATTTTTCTGAGAATTGATCCATTAATGATATGGTTTGTGACCAAGGTACTTTACCAATTTTCCGAGATTGGAAAGATTAGCCAGAGAAAGAAGAAAGCAGTTCATCGGAAAAAGGTTCGATAGGATTCGCCCATAATTTTGGTTCTAATGTATCTTGGATCCTAATTGTGTTTCTTGTCTCATTATTTTTGTAGAATTTTCATTAATTCTGTGGAATTACACGGGGGGGGGGAAGTATCTTAATTTTTTTGAAAAACCAAGCAATAATGATGATGAACATTACTTACATAGGTTGAGGGATAACCCCAAATTCCCAAAAACTTTTGATCTTGGCACCAGATAAACTCTTGGCGAAGTAAATAATCCTCTTTCAATTGTGCTGCAATATCCCAAGCCAAGGGAACCATGATGCCATCTTTCGGTCTAACATTTTGAATAATAACCATAACATAAGCCTTTGGTTTAAGTATCAAGCGAAAGCTGGAAAAAATTTCCTTAATTTGACCAAGATATTTATTATACTCATTAATATTACCTAAATCGCCATCCAGATCGCTGTATACTTCATCTAAACCCGCTTCAACTCGACGTTTTAAAACAGATTTTACCCCTCCGCGTTTAGTATGAAGAATATTCCAATAGGGAGGAGATGTTATAAGGAAATCTATCGCAGGAATTTTTGAATCCTTCCAAATTTTTACGGCGGTTCTGGCATCTCCATGGAAAATTTTAAATTTGTCAAATTCATTAGAATGAAGAGTTTGAAAAGAAAGTGAACCAGGAGATAATGAATCAGAATTTGCACTATTATTCATAGAAGTTTTTGATTGCAGCTGAATTATTCTTTCTTGAGCATATTGAGCATAATCTAGGTTGATTTCAGTTCCAAAGCAATTTCTCTGAGTTAAAAAGCATGCTTCGGCGGTACTTCCGATTCCCATAAATGGATCAAAAACCCATTGCCCTTTTTTGCTAAAATACTCAATAAAGTATGCAGCCAATGATGGGGGAAAGCTGGCAGGGTGGTTCTTAATTTCGGGTGAAATTTCGCCTGGTTTTCCATCCACAATCAACCAACTTTTTGTATGCCGAAGCCATTGTTTTCCGGTTAAATCGTTCAAAATATTTTTGGGATGACATTTTCCCTCAGTGGAGCATAAACTTTCGAGCATTTTTAAGTTGTTGGCGATTCTTCGGAATTTTTTAGCAGCGGAGGATAAATCCAGTTGAGAAAAATCTTTACAACCCGATTCTAAACTTTCTTGTAATTCTGGAATCTGTTGCTGGAGAAAATCAAGAGAATTAGGTCTTAAGTTATGCGATTCTAAACTCTTTTCATCGATCTTGGGCAAAAAGAAGCAATTTTTCCTTGAATTTGTCATCATCATTTCCTTATCTTTGTATTTTCTTCTTCATTTTTACTAAAGTTTCAAACGCTTCTATTGGAGTCATGTGATTTAAATCTAAGGAACGGAGCATGATAATTAATTCAGAATCATCGATTTTAGGTGGTGCAAAAAGCGTGGTTTGTCGAGCCTTTCGAAGAGAAATTGTTTTACTTGATAATCCTAAATGGGGTATCTTAGAAATTGTTTCCTTAGCAGAAGAACTTTTGCTACTCTGAGATTTTTGGGGATGTGAATCATTTAAAGTAGGTTTCGTGGCTAAATTAGAACTAAACTCTGATGATTTTGATTCGGGAGAATTCTCTCCTTTCAACGCTTCTTCCATTAAATGAAAAGCACGATCAGTTACAGCTGGCGGCATTCCGGCCATCATAGCTACGTGGATTCCATAGCTTTTATCCGTCCCTCCATCAGTAAGCTGCCGTAAAAAGACCAATTCGCGTGTTTCTGTTTTTTCTAAAATCCGAAAATGGAAATTATGCATTCGAGGAAGATCCAGATTAATAAGTTCGTGGAAATGGGTGGAAAAAAGGGTTCTAATATGTTTTTCATGTAGAAATTCTATAACAGCCTGCGCAATTGACTGCCCATCCACCGTTCCAGTACCTCTCCCTAGTTCATCAATAATCACCAAGCTATTTTCTGTGGCATAATTGAGAATTTGAGCCATTTCATTCATTTCTAACATGAAAGTACTTTGTCCCCGAGTTAAGTCATCCGATGCGCCGATTCGGGTAAAAATACGATCTACAATCCCAATTTCTGCAGATTCCGCAGGAATAAAACATCCCATTTGAGCAAGAATAATTATAAGTGCAGTTTGACGCAAATAAGTTGATTTTCCACTCCAATTTGGACCTGTAATGACTAAGACTTGTTCTGAATCTGAATTTAACAAGCAATCATTAGGTACAAATCTTTCTTTTGTGTTAACTTGTTCAATAATAGGATGACGACCTTGATTAATTCTAATTTTATCAGAAAGTGTTATATTGGGGCGATTATAATTGTAATTTAAAGCCACATCTGCAAAACAACTTAATACATCTAATACAGCAATGATTTCCGCATTTTTTTGAATTTGGAGTGTATGTTGAGTTACTTCGTCTCGAATGCCTTGAAATAGTTCATACTCTACATCCATCAAATTTTCTTCCGCCGAGAGAATTTTCAGTTCCATATCCTTCAAACGTTCTGTTTCAAATCGAACACTGGATTTTAGTGATTGACGCTGAATATATTCAGGTGGGAGAGTTAATCCTTTGAGGGCGTTATTGGTTATTTGAATATAGTAGCCTAAAACTCTATTATATCCGATTTTTAACCCAGTAGAGAGATTCAACTTGCGTTTTTCCTCATTTTCAAATGCGATAACCCACTGTTTTCCATTTCGTAGAATTTGCCTATATTCATCCACTTGAGCATTATATCCATCCCTAATTATATGTCCTTCCGTAATAGTTGTAGGAGGATTAGGGTGAATTGAGGCTTCGATTAACGAAATCATTGATGAAAAATCTGAAAGTTGAGAGATCATATCAGTAATAAGATGATTATTCACAGAAGAAAATAATTTTTGAATTTCACCTACCGCTTTCAGTCCATGGGCTAAATTAAGTAAATTTCGGGCATTCACCGTGCTGGAATAATTAATACGTGAAATTATTCGGCTTAAATCACCGACTTCATGAAGAAGGTTGCGAAATTCTTGTAATAATTCATAATTAGAAATGAAAAATGCAACACATTCTAAACGACGATCAATTTCAGTTTTTGAAAGAAGGGGCTGCACGATCCATTGTCGTAAAAGCCGAGTTCCCATTGGTGTTTGAGTACGGTTCAAAATACTGAATAAAGTCCCGAAATTTCCACCATCTGTTTGATTGCGGGTTAATTCCAAGTTCTTTTGGGTTGTGGCATCTAAAAACATATAATCATGATCAAGATAATACTTAATTTTGCAAATGTTGGCTAAAGTTTCTTCTTTCTGAGTTTCTTGGATAAAAGAAACTAAGCCGCCACTGGCACAAATAGACAATATTTTTTGTTCTAAGTCAAAACTGGCTAAATTTTCAACTTGAAACTGTTTGCAAAGGGTTTTATAAGCTTTTTCTGGAAGAAAGTGATAGGATGAATGCGGTTTTAAGATCATTGAAGTATTAGCATGAAAATTTTCCATAAATGTAAAATCAGCGGCCAATTCATCAGAAACTACGCACTCTACGGGAGAGAAACGATTAACCCATGCCCACATGACACGATCTGCCATTTTACCGTAAAATTCAGAGGTGTAAAAATCTCCACTTGATAAATCCAATAATGCAACTCCAAAGTTTCGTTTCTGTCGGAAAATTGCACATATGAAATTTGGTTTATCACTTTCCAATAATAGATCATCTACAATAGTTCCTGGGCTTAAAACCCGTACAACACCACGTTTAACAATTTTTCCCGTTGCTTTTTTTGGATCTTCTAATTGTTCCACGATAACTACAGTCTGTCCTTGTTTCACCAAATTTTTAAAATGTTGAGTGGCCTTATGAGGAATTCCAGCTAAAGGGTGCCGACTTGGTCCTGTTCCCCTTTTAGTCAGGGTTAATCCCAATAATTTCGAGACTTTAATTGCATCATCATAAAAAAATTCATAAAAATCCCCCATTCTATAGGCGAGCAGAAATTCTTCCGGATATTGTTTTCGGATCGAATACCAATGTTGCATCATATCTGGCATTTTTCCAGATTTATAGAGAGTTTCTGCGCTAATTGTCATATCTTCAGATGATTTTGGGGTGCTCATGAGAATAAATCACTATATGTTCTTTAAATTCTTGTATACTTCATAAATAGAGAAAAAATAAAATAAATATAGATATTCACGGTTTAATACA
>CAYRPF010000018.1:0-5035 GCA_964426185.1 uncultured archaeon
TCAAATAGAATTGGAAAATTAAAAAATGGAAATTTATCTCTAAAGAGGGGCACTACCCCTCAGGCTAAAATTTTTTCTTATCAATGTACAAAACTTCATTTTCTTTCATGCTAAACTTAATAATGCTTAAAGATTAATTCTTTTCCGTCAATATCATATGATATGACTTCATTACTGTTATGAGCAAGAGGAACATGTTGATTAAAGATTGGTCGACGTGTTTGGAGGCTTTAGATGCTGGAGAAATTCTTAAAGGACATAATTTCGAAATTCAGAAAATAAAATTGGTAACAAGTTGATAACCGAAATTCAGCAGAAAAAGCAGAAAAAATTGACTAATTCCAATTTTTCATTGGTTTAATAATTTCCATAAATAAGTGATTTGGTATTGATTTCACAGTGAAAATAATGTGTCTACATGATGCATATACATTTAAATAAGATTAAGTTTTATATGAAAATATCTTGAGAAATTGACTTCATTTAAATTTTTGCCTCGCCTCGATGATAGGAGAAGTTGAGATTATCAAGATTTAGCTATAGAAATGGAAGTGTTGAAATGAAATACAAAAGAAATATTAAAATTTTACTTGTTGGGGTTCTTTTCTGTATTCTTCTATCTTTCTCGAGCAATCTAAATATAGTTCGAGCAGAAACGACAGAAGAAGAATCTGTGATCTTTAATATGGGTGGTCAACAAATGAGCTCGTTTACCACTCTTGATCCTCTTACGTATATGTCCATGCCCGAGATGGATATCATCTTTAATGTTCTTGAAGGCTTAACGACTTGGGTAACACATGCTGATGGGTCCACTTCTATTGATCCATGCCTCGCAACTTCATGGGAATTTGAAGATATTGTAACTTTAAATGTCCATCTAAGAGAAGGTGCTTCGTTTACAGATGGAACGCCATGGAATGCAACAACTTGTGAATGGAACTGGGATCGGTTAGCCAATTTGTATGCATGGTCTGGATTCGCTGGAGTTTTATCTCTGCCTGCTGATCCATTCCGAGATGTCTCTGGCGTCGATTTAAGTTGGGCTCCTGGAGGGGGTTATATTTATCCAATTAATCACACAGAAATTACAGGTGAATACGATATCACTTTTCACTTGAATGTACCTTATGATTTGATGAATATTATTGGGCCACACTATCGAATGATTTCCCCAACAACCTTTGCTGACTATCTATGTCAATACATGCCCGCCACATGGTTAGGAAACGAGCTTTCTGAAGTTTTAGACCTTGGGTTAGTTGGGACTGGTGCTTACTACTTAGATGAAATCAATTTTAATGAAGAAACTACGACTCTTCTGAAAAACCCTGATTGGTGGGGTCCAGAAGCTACTATTGATGTTTTGAATTACCGATATTATGCCAGTGGTGAGGATACCATGACTTTGGCACTAGTCTCTGGTGAGCTTGACGCAGCGACCTATATTAATAAAGATATTATCGAGGGAAAGTCCAATATCGTATATTTGGGTGACCCACAAGTTGGTGTCGGCCAAATGATTTGTATGTTACCTGAAAAAGTAAATATATCGGTTCGGGAAGCTTTAAATTATGCCTTTAATGACCAATATTTCCTTGATGAAGTGTTAGGTGGAGAAGGTGTCTTGGCTCCAGGTGCTATATTCCTTGAACAAACTTATTCAGATGATTCAGTACATCCACCAAGATTTAATTTAACCCGTGCCAGAGAAGTTTTGATTGATTCTGGAATCGCTCCAGCAGGTGCTTCAGAGTGGACAAATGACGATTGGTTAGACGTGGCTGATGGAGATGGCTCTGTGGGTCCCCTCGGTAACTATACATTAGGATACATGGACAATTATGGAATGCCTGATTGGGCCGCATCTATGCAATCCGCTGCCCGTACAGTTGGTATTAACATTAGCTTGGTTATTGAGTCTGAAGCGACCTATTTCAACACAATCCTTAACCGTACAGAAGTGGGTAAGAAATATGATATGTTTTGCGGTATGATGGGAATGAGTTCAGCTGTTGAAATGACATTATTAATGATGTATTCTTCATCCGCTTTTTACGGTTTATCCATGCCATTGGGAGGAGTACCTGAAGTAGATGAAGCGATTTGGAATTTCATGAAAGCTTCCCCCGAGGACACTGAAACTCGCCAGACATACGCAAACCAAGTAGCAGATCGTATTAACAATGAGCTTTTCTATTTTGCATGGATACCAGTGGGAAACTTCCCATGTGCTTACTCTAATGAATGGACTAACATCAGTTCCTTAATTGATACACGACCATGGCAATGGGTTCCAGTGACAGAAAATGGTAATGATGAAGAGAAAGTATCAGTGCCTGGATTCTCTTTAATATTCTTAGGATTCGCTTCAGCTGTTGGTGTAATTGCAATTATCAAGAAAAAAAGAGAATAATCTCTTTTATAGCGGGATAACCGCTATTTTTTTACAGATAATTAAGGAGGATGTTTTACAAGACCCTCCTCAAGAATCAAGGGGGACTACGCCCCCCTGCTCAGCAGAACCGACCGTACGACTTTCACCGTAGTCGGCTCAGGCTCCAAGTACTCCACTTCATGTCGCCATGTCTCCTTTATTCCCAGTCTTTGATTGAAAATCCAAGGACTTCAAGTCACCAATTCATCCTTTATAGGAGATGTCGATCTTCTTTATTTAATAGATATATGTTTCCCTTTCTTCCGTTTTTCCTTACGTTTTGCCCAATAATCCTTCGCAGATGGATCAAAAGGACTTAAATGAATCCGTACTTTGGGGTATTTCCACCACTGACATGTAAGTGTCCAAGGTTCTAACAGATAAACACCTTCAAACGAAAATGCCCAATTATTGGTTCCATTTCTACCCCAGTATCGATTCTTAATCCATTTCCTTCCGCGGTCAGGATGACGTTTTCGAGCCCAATTCCATAGGATTTTAAAGATCCTGTATGAGAGATAACTAAAGCTATCATGTGCGTTAGACCATTTATAATAATTGCAAAATCCCCGTATTCTTATGTTCAGACCAATTATCATATCCTTTATATCTTTATTCCAACTGATTCCGACGAATTCCTTAAGATCCTTGAGGAATCGATCTATCCGCTGTCTCTGTGGTTTAAAGATACTCTTCTTGATTGATCCGTCCTTTCGGTAGTACCTTTGGAAAGAAAATCCCAAAAAATCAAATCCTTCAGAAATGTTTACAATCTTAGTTTTAAGGGAATTAAAACTAAGTCCTACCGATTGCAAATGCGATTTAATTTTTGGCATAACATATTCTATGATAATTTCCTTAGAGGGTGTTATTACTATAAAGTCATCAGCATATCTAAACACACCAATATCTTTATTCTGCTTTCTTCGATTGGATGGTGCAATGTACCTACCAGTTCTTGTGTTAATACCAAACATTCTTTCCATTCCATCTAGTGCGATATTAGCTAATAAAGGGCTTATTATTCCGCCTTGGGGTGTTCCTTTATTTGTACGTTCAAATCCAATTTGAGAAATTGCACCACTTTTTAGCCATGATCGTATAATACCGTGAAATGGGCTTGTTTTGATCTTTTCGAGTAAAGCATTATGGTTTATGTTATCGAAACATTTAGATATATCTGCATCCAAAATCCACCCTGGATGGATTCTACGTCCTTTTTGGGGGAGTAATGATGTGTAAATATGGTGTGCCGCGTCAAGTGCACTTTTCCCAGGTCGGAAACCAAAACTATGTGGTTCAAATTTTGCTTCCCACTCAGGGTTCATTGCCATATTGACTAAGGCTTGCATTACTCTGTCAAGAATTGTTGGGATACCTAGTTTCCTTTTATCACCATTGGACTTTGGGATCCACACAATCCGAACGGGTTTTGGAATGTACCCATTAAATTTTAAGTTTTCTACAAGTTGTATTTTCTTGTCGGCGGTTTTATATAATTTTCCATCAACTCCAGGAGTGTTCTTCCCATTATTAATTTCAGTAATTAATCTAACTGCCCATAGTCTTGCAGAAAGTGATCGAGTCAGAAGCTTCTGGGTTTGTTTTACCTGTCTGAAATTTCCGACTTGAGTATCTCGGAAAATCCTCTGTTGGAGATTCTCTACACGATGTTTGATTATGTCCCAATTAATTTGGTCCCAATCTATATCCATCGGTTGGTTGATGCATACAAATGCTTGATTTGTCTCACGCCTTTCTTCCATTCAATCATCTCTATTACAGATTTATTTCCGTTGGAGTCACGGGTAGTCAGCTTCCTTTCGGAATGGTTATTAACCTATCCCTTCAATTACAGAGGGGCATTCACTTTCACCCGATCTCTATCTCCCTGCTTATTTACATGGAGATTTTTACGAAGTTCATATATACAGACAAGATACAACCTTTAGAGACTTGCTATACCCCGAGCATTTTTGATCAGATAGATATGTAAAAAAAGAATACATATCCTAATGCCAGTGCCTTCTTTGGTCGTCACAGTGTATCAACTCCCTTTCACTGCGTAAGTTTAACGAGGCTTCAGTTACAAGTTCACCGAAGTTTCTCATGGGTTGTTTTGGCTAGCCCTATCTGCATGGGGAGTTAGCAGAATCGGTACATTACCACTCATGCTTTGAAACCCCACTCTTTTGGATAGGAGTTCGAGTGATTGCCACGAATAGTCTGATTCTATTGCCAGTTTTTATATGTCATCTCTTTCTGGATTCTATATATACGCTTATCTTCGTCGCACCTTTTTGGAACCACGCGTGGGAGTTTCCCCGTACGTGGCTCGAGCCTTGAAAATCCCTCACGTCACCGTGTCCCTAGGCATTCATCCTCATGATGAACCCAGATTTAAAACTGTTACCAGTTTCTTATCGATTAAGATCTTCCATGCTTATTTCGATTTAACCAATAATCCCGAAGAATTGGGTCAAAATCTTGTGGTATACAAAAAATAAACTTAATTATTCACTTTGGATTTGGATTTTTTTGATGTTTTCCCTTAGAAAATGGTGATGATAAGCCCTACTATGATAATTGAACCCCCAA
>CAYRPF010000018.1:5135-42441 GCA_964426185.1 uncultured archaeon
TTTTATTATAAAATAATTTGTCCAAGCAGTTTCTCTTTGAGGTGCTCTTCCAAGATACTTAATGGTAACGCGCCAAATTCTAAGACCGCTTCATGAAATTCTTTAATATCGAATTTCTCTTCAAGTTGAGCCTTAATCGTTTCCCGGAATTTGTGTATCTGGAGAAATCCTATTCGATAAGCCAAAGCTTGAGCAGGCATATCGCATGCATATCTCAAACATTCAGTGTGTATTGTTGAGTCATCTCCAAAATGATTCTCTTTCATAAATTTCTTTGCTTTTTCAAGTGACCATCCAAAATAATTTAAGCCGGTATCAACGACGAGTCGGATGGCAAACATTTTGCGCCCAAAAAGACCCCCTATTTGATCCATCGGATTAGAAATAACTCCAAATTCATATCCCAAGTTTGAAGCATATTCTGCCCAGCCTTCCAAGTAGCTATTATCTAATGGGACTTTCTGGAATGGATCCAAGTTGTCGTTTTCTAAAGTCAATGAAATTTGAAAGTGATGCCCTGGGTACAATTCATGTAAAGCGATTGCGGGGATTTGAAGAAATTCTTTTGCTCCAACATTTGAAGCATTGTAATAATAGATTCCTTCATTTCGACCACCCAAAGGGGGCTCATATTCGCCAAAAGTCAAGGAACCTTCTAAATTTGGAGGTAACCGCTTAATAATACCGGGTGTTTTAGGGAACTTCTTAAAAACTCTTGGGATTAACTTATCTTGAACTTCTTTCAAAAAAGCTTCAAGTCTGGCTTTAATTTTGGAGGGATTTTGACCAGAATATTGAGGATCTGTTGTAATTTTGCGGTAGATTGTGTTGACATCCCCTTCTATGCCATTTTTTTCCATAATAGCTTCGATTCTATGGTTCAATCTGTCGATTTCATCTAAACCAAGCTGATGTATTTCTTCAGGACTCCATGAATAGGAAATATTGTTCTTAATTAAATTCAGATAAGCTGCTTTTCCACCTGGATATTGCCATAAGCCGATGGTATCCGGAGCTTGCTCCCAATAATCTCCTTGTATAAAGGAAATAATCTCATTCATCCGGGGTAGAATTACAGTTTCAATTTTATTTTTACATGAGTTTACAAATTCACGCACTTTCACATCATTGAAAGATTTAAGCCGAGTTTCCGAAACCATTAGCAAGTTCTTTTCGATTGGGGAAGCAAAGCTTTTCCACATCGGAATTATTAATTTTAGTTCTGGTTTAGGAATGAAAATGTCCTTTTCTAATTGTTTCTTGGTGAAAATAAGCATATCGTGCAATTTTTTCCCAAGATCATCCAAAAGGTTAAGATAATCATCTAAATCGTTTTCATTTCTGAATTGAAACTCTGAAAAAGAATTAAAATTAAGTATTTCTGACCCCGAATATGGTGAAAGTGGGAACTGTATCCAAAAATGGTTAAAACTATCAATTTTTGAGTTTAGTAAAAACAATATGAGACGTTTTGAGTTTTTTTGGGATTCAGAAAGTTGTTCATCCTTAAATGTGTTCAATTTTTGAAGATATTGTTTAAATCTATTAATAACAACGAGGTTGTCTTCATAGGAAATAGGCTGTATTTTTTTTAAGTTCAATCCTTTTATCATTGAAAGTACCGGGTATATTTCAGAATAAAAGTTAAACATCTCTTGGACAAAAGCCGAGTATTCTTCATTTTGTTTTTGTTGATTCATAGCATTCACTCATTCTTTTATAATTCAAAAAACGGTTTCTTTTACTTATTGCTTTTACTGTTACTTACTGGGGATATTGTAAATGACCTTCATTGTAAATGATCATGTCGTCCGCTTTTATACAGCCATCTTGTCGGAGGTCAAAAATCTGGTAATTTTTCGGATGATTGTTGCAAAATGAAAGAATCACCAAACCTTCGAAAATGAATTTCATTCCCCACTTAGCTAAAGAATTTGAAATAGGGTTGTTAATTTCAATTTCGGAGACTGGATGGAGCCCAATCTCAAAATCCATAATTTTTTCGAAAGAATTTTGCAGGGCTTTGATTGATTCTTCATTTAAGTTATTATCTAGATCTCTGATATCAAAATTGGCTTTCCCATTCTGATAATTAATTTTTAAAGATTTGATGCCCAAATTTTCATTCATTTCGGGCTCAAAAATTGTCATACTCCCGCAAACAGATGAGGGATAGACTTTAACGATGATTTTACCGTCAGGGATAAATGAATGACCCACAGAGTTCTCGAGTGTTTCAGCATCGATAGTAAATTCTAAATTTAAATTAGAAGAAGAAATGGAAATATGGGATTTTTCCTTTAGAATAGAAATTAATTGATTTCCTTTGTTTTCCATTTGACTCCAAGCTGCAATTGGATCAGGACGGTCTAATAAATATGCCTTCGTGGATAAATTCTGATAATTCAGAATATCAGTTGGGTTTTGCAAATCATTGACATTGAATTTGAATGGATAACCCACATAAACTTCTTGATGTTTGCCCTCTTCGATGAGTTTATCCTTAATTTCGTCAATTTTGTCATAAACTTGGGAATTTACCGTAAGAGTTTCGGGGGGGATTGAATCTAACTCTCCTGGATAGAGCATATTGTAAATTTGAATAACAACATCCACCTTTTGATTGAAAAATTCTGCCATGGGATCAACCATTTTTATAGCATCTTTAGAGCCCAATTTGTATAATAAAAATCTCCTCCCTGGGAAATCTATCAGTGGTCGAACAGGATATGCCTCCTTTTTGAGAATTTCTCGATAAATTTCCTTAATTAAAGGTAAAGCGGAATAAAGACCCATGATCAGGACAGTCTGACCTTCATGAATATCCACACAATAAGAAGTTACGACTTTTGCGTAAGACCGAAAATCGATTTTAACTTTGTCATGAACTCCTAAGTCAAATCCATGATAATAATTATCATCTTTATCAAATATTAATGAACTATAAGATATTTCAGATATTTTATCTTCTTTTTCCATAGTTTCATCTCTATATAGTAATTATATTTGTATGCACCATGTATACTTGATAATTAATCTAATATACTTGATAAATTCTTGGGTTTAATAAATGATTAACTTACCAATATTTTGAATGATTTACTCTGGTAACACCAATTGTATAGTCCAAATCCCCTAAAATTACACCAAAAAGTGAGAAAATTACACCAAAAAAGGAATTTTTCATGAAGGTAAGCGAGAATGATAAAATATTTTTTTTTTCAAGTCAATTCTAAACAAATGTTTTCGGGAGTGAAATATCACTGAAAATTGATTTTGGGGGATTTAACTCTTGGGAGGTGTATTTTAAAAACGTTCACTATTATAATCACACTATTGCAAAATGCAGGAATTAGAATAGAATTTTGGGTGAAATAGAGAAGAATAGAATAAAAAATAAAAACAAAAAAGAAAGGGATTCTTTTAAAATAATAAATATTTTTTTGCCGAGGCAAGAATCCCCCAAAGAACCTCCCCACTAAACTAAAGCTAAATATTATATATACAACTGTTCAATATTTCACGACATTCTATCAAAATATTTGTTGTACCTACCTTCGCTTCAGCGATCTATATTTGGAAAATTCGACTATTTAAAATTTACCCATCGAGAAATTATAACAAAGTTAAGATCTATATTTTAAATTAGTAATTTTTAGATATTATAACAAAGTAATGGAATTCGATAAAACAATTTAATTCAAATAAGATCTATCGTTATTCTAAGTCAAGACTAATGGCTATTATCAAAACTAAATCATATTATGTGAAACCATCAGATAGTAGGGAATGGTTGATAATTGGAGATATAATAAATCATAAAGAAGTTGATGTTGAGATTAAAACATTGGATTATCTTTTTCATTGCGAACCTAAGGAAATTGAAATTGATGGCATCAAAGTGATGTGCAGTAGGCTGTGCTGTTATACGGGATGCTACGTATCGAAAGAAGAGATTAATGAAGCACAAAGGCAAATTCCAAAAATATCTTCCTATCTACAAGAAGATTCCATAAAATTATTGAAATTAAATAATTTTCAAATTTACAATCCAGATGATTATGATCCTGAAGAGAATCTTTATAAAATTCGTTGTGCTCCTGCAGAATGGAATTTTGCAGATGACGATGAAGAAAATGAAGATGACGATGAAGAAATGGAAGATAATAAGGAAACTAATGTCGATGAAGAAAATGATGAATTTGACCTTCCTCCTCGAAATCATTGCATCTTTCTAATGAAAAATGGATATTGTGCGCTTCACAAATATTACCTTGACGCCAATGAAAACTGGATAAAGAAAAAATTCAATATTTGCTCCACTTTTCCCTTAGATCTTCGTCCACAAGATGGAACTATGGCTTTTATGTCAGATTTCAATGAGTTTGCATTTGGTGAAGTGGAATGCTTATGTAGTGATCGAGACTTGAAAGAAAAACTGAATTATCCTCAAATTATTGAGGAAATGAGAGATGTTATCATTGATCGGTTTGGAGAGACTTGGTTTGGCGCCTTGAGCCAATGTGCAAAGGATTTTCGTGTAGGCACTATTGATCTGGATTATATTTATTCAGATGTTGATCTTGAATAAAAAAACTGGTTTTTTCATAAATTCTTACTCTTCAAATTATCTCAATTTGAGAGAAATGTAATAGCAATATTTTTATTTTTATTAAAATAACAGTCAAGAAAGGTTCCGCATGATTAGAAGTGGGACAGTTGTGGGTTGAAATATAGCAATGGCGATTAATAAGCGAATTTTGGATGAATTAGAAAAGAATCTAACAATAGGAAAATTGATTGATATCGTGGCTGATCTTTATCCTGATGTAGAAGCTGCGATTTTTGACGATCTCCGGAAAACATGGACTGAATTTCATGGAGATATCATGAAATTAGCGATTGGATTGCATAAGTTAGGATTCAAAAAAGGTGATAAAGCAGGTGTATGGGCGAAAAATATCTATGAATGGATGGTGGCATGGTTTGCTTTGCCTAAAATTGGCGTTACTCTGATCCCTATGGATTCATGGTACCAACCATTTGAAGCGGAATATATTCTTAAACATAGTGAAGCTGTCGGACTCATCTGCACCTCCGATTATATTCCGATGATCGAAAGTTTTCGAGAGAAATTACCGAATTTGAAGCATATTGTGCTAATGGATAGTCCGGAAGAAATTAAAACGTCCATGGATGGTGTAGTGAGGATGAAAGATGTGATGGATGTTGAATTATCTCAGGAAAATATCCAAAAAGTTCAAAAAATTCAAGATTATATTCAAAAAGATGAAGTCACTTTTATCCTCTACACCAGCGGCACCACTGGAAAACCTAAAGGTGCTCAATTAACACACTACAATATTCTACGTAATACTGTGGATACTGCGAATGTAATGCGATGCGGTCCAGAAGATAAATATCTTATTCCAGTACCTTTCAGTCACTGTTTTGGTAATACTCTCGGAATAACCACGGCAACTTTGACTGGTTCTTCAATGATCCCATTACTGGATCAAACTCCGTCTGTCGCAATGCGAAAGGTTATGGATGAACATGTTACCGTAGCACACGGCACCCCCACTCATTTTATTCGATATATTCGATATTTGCAAGAACATCCCGAAATAGATGTCTCTCACCTTCGAACTGGGATAATTGCTGGTGCTCCCTGTCCGCCAGATACCATGCGTGGAATCATGGATGTTATGCATATGCAAGATATTGTAATCGGCTATGGATTAACTGAAGCAAGCCCTATCATCACTCTTACTCAACCCGATGATCCTTTCGAATATCGGGTGAATTCTGTTGGGAAAGCAATTCCCGATATTGATGTGAGAATTGTAGATAGTGATAATAACGAAGTTCCAGTAGGAGAAGCGGGAGAATTAGTAGTAAAGGGTTATAATGTGATGAAAGGTTATTATAAATCAGATTTTCAACCAATCGATGAAAAAGGATATTTGCATACTGGTGATTTGGCCACTGTGGATGAAAATGGTTACTATAAAATAGTAGGACGCAAAAAAGATATGATTATTTACGGTGGATTTAACGTATACCCGAAAGCGGTGGAAGATTTCCTTATTCAACATGAAGATATCTTAGAAGTTGCAGTAGTAGGGGTTCCTGATGAAGAATATGGAGAGTTAGTTACAGCAATTATAAGAAAACCGAAAGAATCCACATTAACGGAACAAGATGTGGTTGATTATTGCTATGGAACAATTAACAGTCCGAGTGTTCCTAGATATGTTCGATTTGATATAAAATTACCTCTTAGCGGCCGTGGAAAAGTTCAAAAATATAAACTGCGAAATCAATTGAAGAAAATGAAAGAAGAAGGTAATTTGGGACCAAAACTGGTTCCTACTAAAGTAAAAGAGAAGCACAAGCAAAAAAATAATTAAGAAATTCTACAGATGGATTAATCCTATTTTTTCATATTTTTACTTAAAAATTTTCTGATTTATTTTCACCGTGTGCTTTTTTTGGTAACCATACCTATGAAATAGTGAAATAAAGGTGTGTTAAGTGAACTTTAAAATAGAAAAAATCCATGCTCGATGGATTCTTGATTCACGCGGGAATCCCACCGTGGAATGTGATATGTGGGCTGGCGAAAATACTTTCGTTCGCGCAGCTGTTCCTTCAGGTGCTTCAACTGGAGAAGCTGAAGCCGTAGAACTACGAGATAATGATCCGACCAAATTCGGCGGGAAAGGAGTACTGAAAGCGGTCTCGAACATCAATACCAAGATTAGTAAAATTGTTGTGGGGATGGATTGTTCCCAACAAAAAGCTTTGGATCAAGCCATGATCGATGCCGATGGAACACAGAATAAGGGTAATTTCGGAGCAAATGCAATTTTAGCTATATCGATGTGTGCAATGAAGGCGGCTGCGAAAATTCAGCAAAAGCCACTATATCAATACGTTTATGAATTAGCTCATGATGGCAAAACTGCCGACAAATATTTATTGCCAATCCCTTCATCAAATGTCCTTAATGGTGGAAAACATGCTGGAGGGGATTTGGCTCCACAAGAATTTATGATTCAAGCAATTGGGGCTCCAAATTTTCGAGAAGCAATTCGCATGACAGCAGAAGTTTATCATACTATGAAAAAAGTAATTAAACAAAAATACGGTGCAACTTCTGTTAATGTAGGCGATGAAGGTGGATTTGCCCCAGCATTATCGACCACACGGGAAGCCTTAGATATAATTATGGAATCTATTAAACAATCAGGTTATGCCCCAGGTAAAGATATCGTTTTGGCGATGGATCCTGCTGCTTCTGAATTTTATGATAAAGAAAACAAAGTATATAATATCGATGGAAAAGCTCTAACACCGGCTGAGTTAGTGGATTACTGGGCAGGAATTGTAAATGAATATCCAATAAAATCTTTAGAAGATCCATTCGATGAAGAAGGATGGTCCGAATTTGCTGCACTTAAGGCAAAGATTGGAAATCAATGTCAGATTGTTGGCGATGATTTAACCGTTACTAACGTGAAACGACTACAAAAGGCTATTGATATGAATGCCATTAGCTCTTTACTTCTAAAAATCAATCAAATTGGAACAATAACGGAAGCTATTGAAGCAGCAAAGCTTACGTTTAGTCATGGTTATACGGTAATGGTTTCTCATCGCTCGGGTGAAACATGTGATAATACCATTGCAGATATTGTAGTAGGATTGTGTACTGGGCAAATTAAATCAGGTGCACCTTGTAGAGCCGATCGACTTTCGAAATACAATCAATTAATGAGAATTGAAGAAGAATTGGATGAAAAAGCCCACTACCCCCAGAAATATTCCGATTTTAAAGATTTTCAATAAAATAAATTTTTTTCAACTTTTTTTCTCGCTCTATTTCCAGATTAAATAGGATATTTCAGTGTCATGTTCTGTCAAATCAATGGTATACGCGTTTATTATGAAACCTACGGAAAAGGAATTCCTGTATTGATGTTGCACGGATTCCCACTTGATAGTCGAATTATGATAGGGTGCATGGAACCAATCTTTAGGGAGATTACGGGATATCAACGAATTTATCTAGATTTTCCCGGGATGGGTCAAACCGAAGTATCTCGCCATATAAATTCAACAGACGATATCTTGCAATTTACTTTAGATTTTATTGATCTTATTCTACCTAACAAAGAATTTCTCTTGGTCGGTGAAAGCTACGGAGGCTATATTGCTAGTGGAATTGCCGTAAAGCGACGAGAATATATTCAAGGATTACTTCTTATTTGTCCGATGTTGGAACCAGATTTTTCTAAAAGAAATTTACCTAAACGCACTATTTTAGAGCGAGATGAAAAATACTACTGTAATCTTTCTTTAAAATTACAAAAGGAGATTGATTCCTTTTTAGTAATAGAAAATGAGCGTATTTGCAAGCGATTTCTCCAAGAAATTCCTCAAGCTATGAAAATTGCAAATATGGAAACATTGAATCGTATTCAGCAGAAATCCTATGGTTTTTCATGGGATTTATTTGATATCCCTAATATGTTCTCTTTTCCCGCATTATTTATATGTGGTCGACAAGATGATGTAGTGGGTTATCAAGATGCTTTGAAATTTTCAGAAAAATTTTCTCATATAACAGTGAGCATTTTGGATAAAGCAGGACATTATGCTCAAGTAGAACAGCAAGAGATTTTTGAGATGCTTGTTAATGAATGGTTGAAGCGCATAAGAAGTGCATAAGAAGCGCATGAAAAGTGCATGAATTATAATTTTATAATCCGGAACAAATCCGCATGAATATATTTTTGTTTTTTTTTATGATAAGAATAGGAATGTTTTAAGACCAACTGCAATGTAAAAACATGATCAACACGACCTCCCAACTGGGAAATCTTTCGAATTAGAAATTCACGATTTTGGGGATGGCTCAAATGCAAGGAGTATATCAAATTTGAGATGGAAATTGCTTGTTTTAGGAAAATTACATCAATTCCACGCCTTTTTACTCCAAAAGGTGGGTTAGAAACGACTAAAATCGCAGATTTATCTAAAGTATCCCAATTTGTTACATTAAGAATTGTTTCTTCTAACTTTAAGGTGGTTAAATCTCCCTGTATTAAGGTAATTTTGTCATTTAATTGCAGAGAATCGATGTTTTCTTGGCAAATACTTAAGGCTTCTGGATCAATATCAATTCCTATTGTTTTTGGCGCACCTAAAACCGCTGCCGCAATTGATAAATTTCCTCCGCCGCATCCCAAGTCGATCACCAACCGATTATTCAAATCTTGGCGTTCAAAAGCAATGTGGTAGAAAATATCTGCAGTTGCGATGGCATCGGTATAGTACTGCTCATAATGCGCTTTTGGAGATTGAAATGTTTTTAAACTTTGGATAAGATTGATTAACTCTGATTTTTTCATATTTTGATACCGTGTAAATAATGGGATTTCACTTTAAATGTAAAGTAAAAAAAGCATCATTCATTCATTAATCATGCGATTGGTGAAAAAAAAATAATGATATGTGATCGGTATATGAATTCATCTGATAAACCAGAAAATAAGAAACCATTTGTCTATATTGGCGATGAACTGGGCCACACCGAAGAGTATCTGGGAGATTCGTCTACTACATATACAGAAAATGGTAAAATATATGCTGCAATTGCTGGGTTTTTGAGTATTGATGAAAAAAATCGACAAATCTACATTGAAGGAAGTTATACTGAGCGTCAAAAAACCCCTCTTCCAGGAGATATAGTTATGGGTGTGGTTTATTCCATCCGAAAAACTTCTGTGGGAACCAAGATAAATACTATCAATAACTTAGTGGTAGTAGATATGGGATTGATCGGTAATGTTCATGTGTCCAATGTATCGAAATCTTATGTAGATAAACTGGATGAAATTTTTGAGAAAAATGACATTGTTCGAGCCAAAATTATACGACAGGAAGGAAGAGAATTTCAGATAACATTAGTCGACAACAATCTTGGTGTGATTAAATCCTTTTGCAAGTACTGTGGGCATGAAATGAAGCGTAAAAATAAAACTCAAGTTCGTTGTCCGTTTTGTGGAAATGTGCAACGGAAAATAATGGCAAATGACTACGGTGAGTTTGAAGAAGTGTTACACTTCTAAAAAACAAAAAAACGAGGAAAATCGTAATGGCACGCACCGGAAAGAAAACCATCTTAATTCAAGTTTCAGCAGTTGATGAAATTGAGGATATGATAGAATATGCCCAAAAGCGCGCAGATAATGCTGGATTAAAGATCAGCGTAGATTACACCCATGACATTGGTTTAAAATTGATTGTTGCAGGACCGCGGGACAAAATTCAACTATATGAACATCAAATCCGAGATGCTCAGAGAGAGATGGAACAAGAGAACGATTTGCAATAATTTTTTTATAAATTCTGATTTTGAAGCGATATTACTTAACATCAATTCTACTATTCCTTATTTCATTATTCTAATGGGGATTGACAGCTTTTGCAGAATTTTTCTCCTTTAAGATTGTGTTCTCCACAATAGGGACAAATTATCTTTGGTAATTCGGAATTTGTCTCAGTTAACGGCATATCATAGGTGGCATCATACATATCGAAACTTTTCCCTCTTTTAATCCGGCCTATGGTTAACAAAATCATACCTATTACTAGAAAAATGAACGCTCCGAAAAAGAAGGGAAACATCAAAAACACATTTTTAGTGAATATCGGAACCAAAACGCTGCTAAAAAACATAAAAATACCTAGTATAACTACTATTATTCCAATTATTACTCTGGTTGAACTCCCAGAAGTGGATTTTCCAAATCGATATTGCGAATTTCTCATATGAATTAACTATTATCCATATCGTACAAATTCATAAATTTTTTTTGAAATGCTTTGCTACTTATGTTGTTGGTGTAAAGTTTTCATGGGAAAAAAAAAGTCACTTGAGGAAGAATTGGATGGAGATTTTTTAAGCGTAGATAAAGATTCGGATGAAAATATCGAAGAAGATGTTCCCTCTGATCAATCCAAAGAAGAACTCGCTGAAATACTCTCTTCTCAGCTTGGAGAAGAAATTCCTCAACGAGATTACAAATATCTAAAAATCCATATTGAACAAGAAAGCGAATTTGAATATTACGTTATCGTTGAGCATCAATCCCACGGATTGATGAATTATATGGTCTCAAAAATGTTAAAATGCAGCGGGGTGGAATTTTGCGCCTATAAACAAACTAGTTTTGATCCCCCCAAAATGTATGTGCGATTAAATTCTTTTCGTGATATCAAAAGTGTTTTACGCGAAGCTCTGACGAAAATGAAGACAGAATGGAAGGGAATGAAAAACGCAGTGGCAGCCATGAAATTATAAATTTCGCCCTAAAGCGATTCGGTTTGAATTTTTTCCTCCATTTTTTTTAGTCTATTCATTAAAGAGAATTTTTGGGCTAAATCGGTGCGGAACAATGGTAATTCCTAAGATTTCTGCTTTATTTCTGATAATAATATATGCCTGACGTCGATGTGATTTGCAAAATATCGGTTTACGAATTGACTTGAAATAGATGCTTAAGGTAGTGTACGTTTTGCTCATAATTTTCAACTAAATTGCCACAAATAATTTTTTGAATGATAATTTCAGAATAATTTAAAAAATAAAGCTTCTCTTAATTGATCCCTATCCTTAAAAATAGTCTAAAAATACTAAAAAAAATTCTTAATTCCAAATCTTTTTCATAGTTAGAGTGCTCTATTTATTCAATACCATGGTAGAACCAATGCCCGATAAGCCGGAGCCGGATAACTCCCAGAAACTTTTACTCTCTGAAGAATTAAACTCCATTCGTAAAAGTTTGCAAATTAACAGCTTAAAGGATATAGGAATCAATAAATCCTTAGCGAAATTTGGAGACGCAATAACGAACACCATTTATACTATTGCAAAAACTGCTGTTCTCGGCCAATTCACCCAAAGAAAGGTAAATAGAACCATTCTTTCCCATGCTTTGAAAAATGCAGAGATGAAACTATATGGAAAAACACGGTCGGATGCTCATGCTATGGCGGATACCACTGAAGCATTTATTGGATTTGTTTACTGCGAAGATGGATGGACAATTGAATCGATGGGCTCAATATTGATAGAAACACTTAAGAAATTTGACTTAAACGACTCAATGATGGAAACTCAAGCAGCAATTGAAGCTTTTACTGTGTTATTAAGGAAAATTAAAAAATATCTTGTTGAAAAATATCAGTGGGAAAATTGAAACGAAAAAGTTGCATCTTGGCTTTTGATGATGGAAAACATGAAAAATCCGATTTAATGCGTTATCGTCCTCAAGTAGATCCTGATTCTTCACATATGACCGACCTTATTGGAGTAATTACCAAAGGTCTGCAATTGATGCATGTGTCCAGCACTCGGATAACCGTGGATGGGAGTGATTCGACTACTAAAATCCTTGAATTAATCCAATCTAATCCGTATAGAAATGAAATTAAACTCATTTTGATTGATTCTCCATGTGTCGCAGGCTTCAATATTCCAAATCCGTTTATCATTTATGAAAAAACCCAAATCCCGATTTTGCTCATTCCCAGTAATCATCCTACACATATCATCGGAGATGTTTTTGAAAAAGTATTTCCCAACCGATTAGATGAATTGGTAGTATTGAAAAATCTTCCTCCTTTAGAAACCCTAAATGTAAAGGTCAATATTTCTCCTGAATTGTCAAAAAATGTGTGTTTTCATCCAATTGGTATATCAAAATCAGAAGTGATTGATTTACTGCACTTTTTAACCCATTATTCCTCAGTTCCTGAGCCATTACGGCTCGCACATTTAATCGCTTCACGATTTAAATTGAAACATGATGCCGCTTGATAAAATTAGAAGGAGAAAGAAAGATATTAAAAAATGAGAATGAAAAAATTTAAAATCGATCTATTGCAAATGACGTTCGATGATTTGCCGAAGCTTGCTTTTATTTTGCTCATTGATTCCCACCATTCCATAGGTAGGAACCCCTAATGCCGCTTCAATTGAACTTGGATCCATCCGATCATCCAAATCTTGCTTGTTCGCAATTGCTATGACTTTTGCAGCATTTTTAGTCAAATGACGTTCCAACAAGTCCTTTGTAAGCATCACGTTCTTCGTAGTTGAATCCGTCACAACTATTGTCAATTTGGAACCGCGCAAAAATTCATCCCAAAGAAATTGAAATCTTCGTTGACCCGCTAAATCCCAAACACACATGTTTCCTAATGCCGTCGGGACTTTAGAGATTTCGACCCCAATGGTCGGTTTTCGTTCGTCGAGGTCGTGTTTTTCTTTCAGGAGTTTGGTGAGGGTCGTTTTACCGACATTAGCTTCGCCGATTAACACAGCTTTATATGCATTCATATTTTTCACCGAGAAATGTATTATGGTTAAGAAGAAAATAGGGCTTGATGTTAATCAAATGGAATAATACAAGCTTGCCATTGGGATAATACATGCATATTATGTGTGATTATTTGTAAATCGAAAATTAAGAAGTTAAGAAGTAAAATGGTGCAATAGGGAAAGAATAAAAAGCATGTAGTAAAGGCGAATATATGGTTGACATAAAAATTCTGCCCATAAAGCCTCAAACTGACCAAATCTTCTGGAATTATATAAAAAGGCGTGAAGATGAATTTTTCTTTTATTTGCTGGATTATAAACAATATCCCCAAAACACTCAGTTATTCGCGGCTGTGGATGTTAACGAGAAAATTCATGGCTTATTTATCATCTGGCGTAATCAAACCATTCAACTTCGAGGATCCTGTGAAGCTGCCGAAATATTTCTCGATTATTTGAAAAAACAATTAATTGATATTCGCGAAATCACCGGAACCATGGAACACAAAGAATTGTTAGAAAGGAATTTTCCTTCTTTCAAGCTAACTTTTAATTTATATCGGATGGTTCTAAATAAAGGAGAAGAGAAAATACCAGAAAAGCTCGAAAGAAGATTTTCCCCTGAAATTTTGGAATCCAGTCCCGCTTCTAAGGAAAAAATCGCGGCTTTCCTCCGTAAAGTAGATCCTATTTTCTGGGGAGAATATTCTGCAGCGGATATTACTATGGATGATAATCATCTTTATTTGGCAATTTTGGACAAAAACAGAGAATTTATCAGTTTAGCAGGGCTTTGGATTGATGAACAAATAGGGATTATAAGTATAATTGGCACCGATCCAGATTTTCGCAATCAAGGATATGCAACCTCAATTGTTGCGAGTAGTGTGCAATTTCTTTTCAAGCATACAAATATCATTCTTATTCATGTTCGCACTGACAACCCATCTGCAGTGCACGTTTATCAAAAAGTGGGATACAAAGCAAAATATGAATACATCGTGATTAAAATGAGATGATATTTGAAAATTCTCGTCTTTTCCTTATATGTGCTACATGGTAAAGGCTGGGAAATATTCCGCAGGATAGAATTCTTCAAGTTTGCATGGAAAAAAAAATAGATTGATTCATTCGGTTATAGGTGCAGATTTTTTAAATTTTCTGAAATACACCATGCCAACTGGGTTAGAAGCAGATTTGATTTGATTTCATATATAACTGAATTTTTAACATCTATATATAAATATTATATGTAGATTTCTTTGACAAACCTCATTTTTGTTCGAAAGACGAATCAGCAAGATTTATATAATCGCATCAATATGTAGATAATATATAGAATTCATATTGATCTATTTTCAGATCGATATATAGAAGAAAATAACAAGGAAGTAACAAGTATGCAAATCTTATTGACTGGTGCTTTTGGAAATGTTGGTATGAGCGTTCTCTCTGAACTGCTAAATAGAGGTTTTTTTGTGCGGATTTTTGAACTACCTTCCAAACGTAATAAAAAAATTGCTGTTGAAGTCGTAAAATCTCATAGTGTTGAAATTTTCTGGGGTGATTTACGAAATTATGATGATGTGGTGAAAGCCGTTGAAGGTGTTGATTATGTCCTACACATTGGTGCTATTATTCCACCAATGGCCGATAAATTTCCCAAATTAGCTGAAACCGTGAATGTAGGTGGAACTAAAAACATACTAACTGCAATTAAAGCTCAGAAAAATCATCCTCGAATTCTCTATACTTCAAGTATTAGTGTTTATGGTGATCGGCGTAATAATCCTTGGATAAGAACAACCGATCCGCTTATTCCAAGCCCAAAGGATATATATGGTCATCAAAAAATGCAAGCAGAGCTAATGATTCGCAATTCAGGCTTGGAATGGTGTGTATTTCGTTTAACTTACATTACTTCTATGGATAAACTCGATTTAGATCCTCTTATGTTTGAAATGCCTTTGGAAACCTGCATTGAAATATGTGACACTAAAGATGTTGGTTTGGCAGTTGCCAATACAATTGAAAACGAAAAAATTTGGGGCAAGAAAAAAATTTTCAATATCGGAGGCGGCCCTGCTTGTCGAACCACATTTGGCGAATATCTAATCACCATGTTGGAATTATTCGGATTAGGGAAAGATATTTTACCAGCAGATGCATTTTCACATGAAGAATTTCATTGTGGTTGGTTGGATACAACCGAATCTCAAAAATTGCTGCAATACCAGCGTACAACATTAGAATCATATTATAAAGAGGTAAAAAAGAAGGCAATGTACACCCGATTTTTTGCTACTCTGTTCCGTCCGCTGGCTAAGGCAATCATTCTTCGTCGTTCTCCCTATTTCCGCAACTTAAATAAAAAGAAGAAAATTCGTTCTCGAAAATTGTTAAGTATTGGAGAATATCTACGGAAAATCAATCGTATTACCTCAGAGATTATGAAATCCACGCCAAGTAATTCCGTCTCTGCCAAGAAAAATCAACCAGATATCTCTCAGAAGTAGTTATTCATTTTTTTTCCAATTTACCAAAATTGCATTATGCTTGATTGAGAATATGATAGCATTCCGTAATTCAACCCGATCATTGTGAACATTGTAATGTCGTTTTACAGTCAATCCTTTGGTGTTTGAAAGTATTGTAAACCACTCAATACTACTAGTAATTAACGGGTTGAAAATTTAGGTAATTTTTCTTAATAAAAAATAATTTAAAATTTCGTTCATAAAGGTGTATTGTAGATAATAATGATTAGAGATGCTGAAAACAAGAGTAGCGAAGCTCAAAAATTAGAAATGTTGAAGACAGGGACGACTACTATTGGTATGGTTATTAAAGATGGGGTTATTTTAGCCACTGAATCACAAGCCACCGCTGGTTTTTTCGTTGCAACGAAAGAAGCTCAGAAGCTCTTTAAAATCAATGAACATTGTGGTATGACTATTGCTGGTGGAGTTGCTGATTGTCAATATATGGTCGGACAAGCTCAAGCAATCAGCCGTTTAATGGAAATTCAGCACGATGGAAAAGAACCTACCACTTCCTATATTGCAAATATAATTCGTAACATCGCATTTAATGGTCGTTCCTATTTCTATTCTTTTATGATAGTTGGAGGATATGACACTAAAGAAAAGCGCGGGAAAATTTTTCCGATAGATTTTATCGGTTATATGGCCGAACAAGAAGATTTCGCCAGTTTAGGCTCAGGATCTTCATTTGCTTTGGGTGTCTTGGAAGCGAATTATAAACAAAACATGAGCGAAAAGCAAGGAATCGAATTGGTAAGACAAGCTTTGACGGCGGCTAAAAATCGTGATGCAGGTTCCGGTTACGGAATGCAGATTTGTATCATTACAAAGAAAGGTTTCAAAGCAATAGAGGGTCCGTTAGCTTTAAAATAAACGCGTTTTTATCACAGTTTGATTTATTTTTCTTCACTGTTTTTCTCAACACAAACTCAAATATTTTCAATTTTTTACTAATTCTGGTTTATTTTAATAATTTTTCTGCTCGAATTCTATAAATCTTGTATTTTTTAAATTGCTGTGCATAGTGATGGCCAAGAAGATAGAGATTCGCATTGGATCAATCAAAATTCGGATTTTTTAAATAACAAAATAAAGAGGAAGTTGAGGTGATAATTATGCTACCAAATGCTGAACCGATTCCAAATTAAGTTAAAATTGCAATGAAATTATTATAATTCGGGTGAATTAAAAAGACACCTTTTTTTTTCTACTTTTATTTAGTAAAAATGATTGAATTTTCTTTTTGTCGTTCAATTGAATTGAAAGAAATTCAGGGATTACGCCCCTTGAATTATACTTAGAATGAATTTTCTTTAAAAATTTTCTTTTGCTAGTCGTGGTGTTTTGTGGGAATTGAGAATTAGTAATTGATTTACTATGTCTTAGTAAAGTATAATGTCAGAGTTTGGGCAAAACGGGATGAAAGTTAGGATGTAAATCAACTATGGGAGAAGTAAGAAAAAAAAGTTATTCACTTTGTATAATTTAATTTGTATCGCTCCAGAGGCAAAATTACCATTTGGGCTTTTCCTTTGACATTTATTACAGGATTAGGATCTAAAACCCCATTATCGGATGAAAAAATCTTTCCATATACTTGAACTTCAAATTTTTTTTGTGATATATCGATATTCTGCTCTAAATTTATCTCCCCTTGAATATAGATGTATTGTTCGATTAGTACAGGTTTAAGATACCGTAAGCTGAGTTCTTTAGTTACTCCATATCTCTTAAACTTACGATAGACTGTATGAGCCATTACCTCATCCAATAAAGTAGCAAGGATTCCACCATGAGCATATCTAGGAAAACCACAAAAATCATAAAAAACTTTGAATTTAGAAAATACTTTATTTGAATATTCTGGGGAAGAAGAAGAAAAAAACCGCAAATGCAATCCAACTGAATTTTTCTGTGAGCAAGCAAAACAATGGTGATCTATTCCAGGAGGAACATCTACATGAATTTCTTCCATACCTATCTTTAAAAATTCATTGTATTGCAATTGATTTCATCCTCCTGTTTAATCAATTGTTTGTAAAATAACCATAGATTTTTTCATCAGAAATCTCTTTAATCTTCACATATCCATAACGTTCAAATTGCACAATGTCTCCGATCGACACTTCTTTTAAAAAGCGTGTGGTAAATCCCGTAGTTATTTTTCCATCAGGTTGGAGAACTCTCATTTGAATACTTTCTTGTTCAGGAACCACTTGAATCTTGCGAGAATCATGGCTCATTTCTTGTGAATGGTACTTTACATTTATGGGATCATTGATTTTTTGCACGATTACATTAAACATATCTTTAAATCGGAGAATTTGTCCTACATCCAGTTTGGGATAAATTAGTTTACCTTTAGCGTTACGGTATTCTTCTAAATCCATTGAAGCCATGTAGACTCGTGCTTGACTTTTGCGAATTGGCAGTTCTATTTTACGTGTTCCTCGTTCTGGAAAATTGGGGTGTAGAAGTGGTTCAGCAGTGAATTTCTTAAATGGAATCTCGTTAATTACTACAGATCGAGGATCTTCTACAAACCAATATCTATTAGCATGTTCATCAATAAGTTTGGTATTTTTGGAATAAATCCACTCTTTGTCGAATTCAATTCCGCGATTTGACATTCCTAAATCAAGTAAGGCCTCTCTAACTGCAGTTGGTTTAATACCTCGTGCTGCTAAAGATTGTAAGCTCCATGTACGAGGATCAGCCCATCCTTCATATTCACCACTATAGACTTTTTGGCGGGCGAGTGTCTTCGATAACTTAAATTCACCCGAAAAACGAAGTCGCCCATAAAGTTTAATTTCTGGATGTTCCCATCCATATAAATTCCAAATAAATTTCTCAATTTCTCCTTCTTTCTTCAAATCTATACCGCGAACAATGTGAGTAATTCCTAGAAGATGATCATCTAAACCCCAAGACCATTCTAGCACTGGCCAGAGTCGTACTTTAGTTCCTATTCGCGGGTGTGGGGCATCAGAAATCCGCATTAAAATATGGTCACGCAGTGCTGGATCTTTTTGATCCATACCTGTTTTCAAACGGACTACTGCGCCTTGTTCTGCAATTGAACCGTCTTTCATTTTTTCATACATATCTAAATGATATTCAATTGATTTATTTCTGCAAGGGCATTCTTTGCCTGGACGTTTATAATCTTCTCGGAAGGTTTTAGGATCACAAGTACAAACATATGCATGTCCTTGTTCTATTAATTTTTCAGCTTCCTTTTGATATATTTCTACTCGATCACTTTTATAATACACTTCATGATATTTTATCCCCAACCATTCTAATCCTTCCGGAATAAGATCATAGGCTTCGGGAATAACATATTTTGCTTTAGGATCATTAATTTGTGCTAAGGTGGTCCCTATGGTGTCATCAAAAACTAAGAGCAACTTACCGTTATAGCGTTTTACGTATTCATCATTTAAAACTACCATTCTAGCATTTCCAATATGTAGTGCACCGGATGGGTAAGGAGCTAACCGCATAACAACTTTTCTCGGTTTTGCATTGGGTAAATCTGGTAATACTTTTTCTTCTCTTTGATGTTTTTCTTCTGGATCTAGTGCGTGGGGATCTAGTTGCAAAACTTTGTTCGTTTGCACTTCAACACTAAGCTGATTTATTTGCTGAACAATTTCTTGGACGCGTCCTTTGAGAACTTTTCCTTGTGAACGAAGATCAGGCCGATCACGCATTAATTTTCCGATTACGGCTTTGTCGTTTGCAGTTCCATTGAAACGGACTGCATTTTTTAAACCCTCTATCCAAATAATTTTATCAATCTCATCCATAAGAAAGTCAATGAAGTATGAATAATGAAATTTTCTGATAGAAGCTGAACATTAAAGAAGATTGAAAAGGAATTCTTTCTATTACTTAAAGTAGAAAAAAACACGGACGACTTGCATGACTGACAAAAATATTCCAGAAAATAAGATTGATTCAGACTATTTTTATTGTGGACGCTGTAATAAACAATTGAGATATAGTGATGACTCTAAATTCTGTGTTAATTGTGGAGTTCCTTTTGTATTTGATGTTCATGGTAAAATCCTCGTTGATGATAACAATCATGCATATATTAAACCTGATTTTGAGAATTCTCCTTATGATTCCACAAATCCATCGACTTCTCCTAATTCAATAAACCCATCAACAATGTTCATTCCTGTTCCTCAAGATATGTATTATGGCCAGCCAAAATGGAAAAAACGCCGAACATGGAATTTGCTTGCAGGTATATTTCTACCCCTTATTACATATATTTCTATCATTATTGTTAGTGTCATAGTTTTAATCCCCTTTCTTCTGATCTATGGATTTGATTTTTTTTTAACTCAATCTTCTTGGTTTGAATTTTTTATCAGTGCCTTCTCTGTGTTTTTTTTTCTCGTGCCCTTGTTTTGGATCCAGCGATATTATCCAGGTAAATTAACCATAAAACAGCGGATGATTGAATTAGGATTAGATTTTAAGAAATATTCACGAAAAGAATTATTCCGTGAAATTTTATTAGGCATCTTCTTGGGTTTTTTTGGAGTAATTGTTGTTTTAGGCTTGCAATGTTTTGCTGGAATTCTGGTCAAATTTTTTTTTGGGATAGATATGGATGTTTTGAGTAGTTCAGATGATTTTTCACAGTTTTCTGCCCTAGTTCCTGAAAATTTATGGCAATTGCTTCTATTTGTAGCCACCATGGTTTTTTTTGTTGGTATGCCTGAAGAAGTAATGTTTAGGGGATTTGTGCAGAGATCTTTTGAGACAAAAATGAAAAAACCTTCCGCCTTAATCTTAACTGCCGTATATTTTGCAATTTACCATATTTATATCTACATTCTTAATCCTCCACTTTTCATTTACTTAAGCATTGCATATCTTGGCTTATCTATTTACTTGGGGCTTATTCGGAATTGGCGGGGCGATATAATTGCCTCATCCATAATGCATATGGTTTATAATTCCACCCAGATGATTGTTATCTATCTGATCTTGGTAAATATTTAATGAGGTTCACTGTGATGAACATTAATGGTAACCAGAATTGGGTTGAATTTTTCCAAAAAAAAGCACTCCAACAAACAAGCACAATATTGATTGGTATTTCAGAAGATGCTTCGTTTTATCAGCGATTAAGACCAATAATGCTAAAATTTCTTATTAACAGCAATTTATCCTTTGTTTTAGTAGGAAAAAATCCCATGAAATTCCATTCTTCTTCTAATTTTTCTTCGTTTCAAAACCGAGTTGAAACCATAACAGATCCAAAACCCGAGCAAAGAATGGCATCTCTAATATTTAACCAGTCAAATCTTCGAACAGATCATTATCAGATAATAACAAAACCTATTGTTGTAATCCGAGGTGCATTGAGTTCTTCAAAATTTCTTGCTGCTATTAAAAATGAGATTAGGAAAGTGCCTCCATATCAAAAAATTGATGGTATTCCACTCCAAACAATTTCACGTTTGGCATTATTGGAGACCGCAGAAAATTTTCAATTCTTTTTTGGTGGAGTTGGCATTGATGAAGTAAATTCATTTGAAAGTAAACGGAAAATGATTGGATTGAGTCGTCTTTTTTTTGAAAGGCTTAAACATCCGCTACATATCGGTTTATTAAGTGGAGGCAGGCTTTCGGATGAAGGTCGGGATGCAATTGTGGATCAGAGTCTTTCTGAAGCAAAAAGATTGGAAAAAGTATTTACCGAGATGTGGAAGAAAAATCCTCCAGATATTCCATGTTCAATTTCACATTATGAAATTTTAATTGAACAAGCTATTTCCCATAATGTTGATCTTTTAATTGCACCTAATGGCATATCCGGGAATCTTATCTATCGAACTTTGGTTCATTTAGGAAAGGGGCGATCCTTTGGAGCCGTATATTTGAATTTATTTTTGCATTTTAATCGAATTGTCATTGATTGTTCTAGAGTGGCACCCTCTTTTGAAATTGAAGGTGCGATTGGATTAGCTGCCGGCTTAGTCCCCTTTATGTTGCTTTGAATTTACCCAACCATAAAATTTTAATATATTTCTTAAGGAGTTGGGAACTACCTAGATTATGTCTCGATCTCTACCGAATATAAAATATCAAATTAAACTTTGGGTAAATGAGCAACGCATTCCTATGAAACCTTATATCAGCAATACTCTGGGTAATATATGTATGGCATTTTTGAGTGAATTAAAAGGATATAAGCCCGAATTATTAACTCAAATCCAAATAATGCCCCTCAAGTTTGAATTCGAATCAGTTAAAGTCCAAGTGGGTGATCAGAGTCTTGAATTGAAGGATTTTGTCCAAAAACAAATGAGTGCTGTAATTTCTGCATTTATATCTGTTTTGGATAAAATTCCTGTCCCATTTGACGAATTGAAGAAAGTAGAAATCCGAATAACCTTACAAAAAAAATAGTAGGTTAATTTTCTTGAATGAGCAAAAGTTGAAGCACATCGGTTTTAACTATCGGTACCTCATCATAATTTGGTATATTGGGACAAATTTTGCTGGCTCACAACGTCAGCCACAGAAACGAACGGTTGAAGGTTGTCTAATTAGTTCTTTAAAGAAAACTAATTATATTGAAGATGCACAAACCAACTTATTTCGCGCCGGAATGAGAACGGATAAAGGCGTTCATGCACGGGAAGCAGCTTTTGCCTTTTCAACCAATAAAAAAATGATTCCCCGTTTATTAGATTCTGATTTACCCACCGATATCGGATTAATTAGATTCGCAGAAGTTTCTGAACATTTTCATCCCAGATGGAATTGTCTTGAAAAAGAATATCAATATTTTTTACCAGTACCTCAGAAAGAACTAAAGAGCCTAAATTTGGAAAATATTCGAAAAATTCTAAAGCTTATTGCAGGTAGACATGATTTTCGTCATTTTTCAAAAACCGACCACACAAAGCCCAATCAAAATACCGTTATTACGCTTAAATCTTGTTCCATTTTTGAACAACCTCATGGATTATTGTTCTCATTTACAGCGCAAGCATTTCTTTGGGAGCAAATCAGACGAACCGTCCAATTTCTATATCAAATTGGAAAAGAAACGCGCACGGTGGATGATTTGACTCGACTATTAACATCTCCATCAGATCCAGAGAACAATCATAGAATTCACCGTGAAAAACCACTACCTGCAACCGGTCTCACTTTATATCGCGTTCAATTCTCCACTGAGATCAAATTCCAAGAGTATCAAGCTAAATTATATCATAAAAGGAAATTTTTTCAAGAAAACTTGATATTTTATCAGCAAAATACCTACTGGCTCGAAAAATTTAAAAAAAATCTTTTCCAAGGTCTTAAAGATCAATAATTGCCAGCTTTGCAAGCATAGCATTTAATTGAATCTCCTCAGTCGCCCCTTGAGATAACCTAAATTCGAATTCTGCCAGTAATTTTAAAATATCCACCTTAGCCCGTTCAGAAATATCCAAATTAAAAACTTCTTGGTGGCACTGCTTGATAATATTTCTGCCAGAAAGCCCATATTGTTTAAATAATACATCTAATTTCCTACGCGCCACCGTATATTCGCCCGCAAGTGCGGCTTTCAGTAAATGCTGGATCTCTTGAGGATTGATCTTGCCGGTAATGCGATATATGATTTCTTCTGTAATTTTTTCACCTAAACTGGCCGCTGCTTGCAAATAGTTGACCGCCCGTCTGAGATCGCCGTTAACCACATAAATTAAGGCCTCAATTGCTTCGGGCTCAATTTGAACGTTCTCACCTTTTGCGATATATTCAACCCTTTCCACTATCTCTTCTTTTGAGAGTGGGGCAAATCTAAACATGCTGGTTCTGCTTTGAATGGGAAGAATGATCTTATTGGAATAATTACAGATCAAGATAAAACGGCAGTTTTGTGTATATTTTTCCATGGTTCGCCGCAAAGCTTGTTGAGCATCTGGTGTGGTCGAATCTGCTTCATCCAATACTAATATTTTAAAGGGAACTCCTTCAGGAGGTTGAGTTTTTGCAAAATCTTTCACATCTGTGCGTATTACACCTATTCCTCTCGCATCACTGGCATTCAATTCTAAATAAGTGGAATTTCGCTTCATTTTTGAGCCAAAAATATCACGTATTAGCGCTAATGCACAAGTTGTTTTACCTGTTCCAGCAGGTCCCGCAAACATCAAATGTGGCATTGATTTCCCTGAAGGACCAGTAAATACTTGTAATCTCTTTACAATTTCGGTTTGACCAACCACATCTCTTAAATGTCGTGGACGATATTTCTCCACCCATGGTTCCTGATTTATCGTCATGTTATTTTTTCCTGAATGAGCGATTAAGTGATTAAAATTGGAGGTGATTCCATTAAAATTTAAGTACTGTTGATTTAATAAAAATTATTTCTTAGTTTGAGCTAATAACCTATAAAATATTAATTATTCCCAAATTTGCAAAATGTTTAGGAAATGTTAAAACTTCTTTATCAAGATTAATTTTTACAAATTGGTAAGTTTTGTTTCCCGTTTTGCTTTATTTTATCTGAAACATTACCGGGAAGTATAAAAAACTAAATAAAGATCGATACATTTATAAGATTGTATAGTTCAAATATATTGTTAAGTAACTTATTAATCATAAGTGAGTTTTCCTTTTATGAGCACCATTACGAAATTAGATGATATCGATAAAGCCATCATTAATATGCTCCAAAAAGATCCATCTATTACACATTCTCAAATAGCTAAAAAGTTGGATCGAAGCCAACCTGCCATCGGAGCTAGAATTAAAAAATTAAATGAAAATGGGATTTTAGCCACTCAAATTGGTGTGGATTTTTCTAATCCCGATGTAAATTCAGTATTAAATTTGGTAAAAGTTGAGCTAACCACCTCTAACCCAGAAGATGTTTTTGCTCTTTCTAAAGTCTGCCCTTATATTATTAATGCCTTGAAAACTAGCGGAGAATATAATGTTTTGATGTTCATGGCATGTTCTAGTCTAAAAAGATTGGATACCATATTGGATAGACATTTCAGAAATAAGGAATATGTGAGAAAAATTCAAATGGATTTAATCACAAGTTATGCTCATCCCTTTATTCTTCCAGTGGATTTCATGTCTGAAAATTTTGAAAATCCTGATGATCCTTGTAAAATTACAACATGTCCTTACTGTGAAACTTTGCTTTCCAAAGAAAAAGACAAGAAGTGAAAATTTGAAATTTAAAAGAATCCAACCTTATATATTTATGAAAAATAAAAGATTTATGGTTGATTATATCTATTTTAAAGGATTAGAGTTATATTAATCTGCTAAATTGTATAATTATAAAGCATTAGAATTTTGGATTGGTAATATAATGAAATATGATGATATTTTAGAAATTGATGAAACAGACAAAGAAATAATATCGATCTTACAAAAAAATCCTGACACAACTCATTCGGTTATTGCAGAAAAGGTTCACAAATCGCAACCGGCGGTTGGGGCACGAATTATTAAATTGAAGAGAAAATTCCTTTTAACCGAAACAATTGGTGCCAATTTTAAGAAATTAGACTTAAAATTAGCTCGGGTCGAAATTTCTGCTAAAAATGTTGAAGAATTATGGAACAAATTTGAAAAATGCCCCTATGTGATTAATTGCTTTAAAATGACAGGTATTTTTAATTTGATGATCGAATTAGTGGCTCCAAATGTCAGAACAATTGATAATTTCGTTGATACATGCCTTCGCAAGGATCCTATAATAAAAGATATTCGGGTGAATTTTGTGATCGACTCATTGCGGCAGTATGTAATTCCTTTAAACTTTGAAATTGAAAAGTATGAAGAACATGGTTGTAATTTTGAATGTGGTGGGAAATTGTATAAAAAAGATCTGAATGAACTGTTAAACTCATAAATAACTTTTTTATTGATTTCAATTGAGTATGGAAAACAATCATTTATATATTCATCAGAACTTGGGGAATACATAAATAATGAATGCAAGATATGCGATTCCCAATAGAATATGGAATAATGCAAATAAACCTCCAATTTTTACAAGCCTTTTATAATTTACATCATCCACATGGTAGTAGGTGGAAAGTTCTAAGGTCATCATATCGGCGGCAGATCCTTGAGGTAGGAAATTTCCTCCCAAGTTTATTCCCAAAACAAAAGCTATCAAAATTGGTGTAGCTGAAAAACCAGTTTCACTGATAAGAATACGAATTATGGGAAGAAAAATAATGGTTACAGGGGCATTATCTAGAAATCCCGAAAGTAAAGATGAGAAAAATAATACAACTAAGGAAGTAAGAAAAATGTTATTTACTACTAGCTTCTCTATTAAATCTTCTAATAATGCAACCGTTCCATTGAATTCCATTAAGAATACTAATATAAAAAGGCACATAAAGAAATAAATTAATTTATAATCCACTTTTCGTA
The DNA here is from genome assembly GCA_964426185.1 of uncultured archaeon. Lineage (GTDB taxonomy): Archaea > Asgardarchaeota > Lokiarchaeia > Sigyniarchaeales > Promethearchaeaceae > Harpocratesius. Next base: position 31,515 of record CAYRPF010000018.1, read on the forward strand.
AGTATTTTGATAGAGATGGACGAAATTTTCCTTTTTTATCTTTTTGCACATTAAGAAAAATAAAAATTAGCATACTCAGCAAACCTGCTACATGTATTTGTGGGATAAATAACAAAAGAATAATAAAAATTACCAATCCAACGCTATTTTTAATCAAGGAATTCCGCTTTAACACCTTTTCATTCAAATTGCCTTCTATAGCTTCTAAAGAAATCGGGGGGGAAAGGTGAACGGGAAAATTTTCTTTTTCTTCTTGCATTTGAGTTAATTCAGAAATATTTTTGGGTAGTTCATTAAATTCGTCTATTTCTTCACTTTTTGGGATCCATTTTTGATCAATTGATTTTCGTAAAACAAAGAAATCCAACAAAACTAAAGTTAATAATATGGTAAAAATGAAGTACATCCCGAAATTTAATAAAAAGAATCGAAAAGATAGCTGAAATTCATGAGCAATCATAATATTTTCTGCAGATCCAAATGGCGTGAGTGTTGATGCTAAATTTATACAAATTGTCATACCGTAAAGAAAAGGTGCAGGATTTGTTTTTAATTCTTGACATGTAAGGATTATAATGGGAATAAAAATGATGGCAATAGATAGATCTTCAAGAATAGATGCTAAAAGAGTAGATATAATGCACAATATGTAAAACATTATTCTAATATTTTTGCGAAATCGTTTTATGATAAATTGTGCTATTGCATAAAAAATATGAGCTTCATTGAGAATCTCCACAATTGTAAACATGGAAATCAAGAAAAGAATAACTTGCCAATCGATTCCACCAATATAATCTTCCAATGTAGGTGGATTTTCCATATCAAACGACGTAATTATGGTAGATATCATTAAAAATAGCACAGAAAACGTCAAGTAATCCTGCTCATCGAAGAATAATACAAAGATTAGCGCCACAAAACATATTAAAACGGTGATTTGAGATAATGGATGAAGAAAGGGCATAAATATTAAAAATTTTTGAGCTAATTAATATTATTGGCTTTACTTTCAAAGCATAATCGGGGCATAATTAATTCATGAGAAAAAACTATTGGGTGCAGATCTACGTACTATTTTTATTTTACATTGCTTTTTCAAGCCAGATATTCATCTCCAGTTCTGGTTATTCTAATTCTTTAAATGAAAATAGTTCAAATCATGTTTTAATTGTTCCTATGGTGGACTATACTCTTGAAAATGAATTAAACTTCAATTTTACGGTTCAAGAAAGAATTTCAAGGCAAGATTCATGGTATCACAACCAGCAGAGTGCTTCGATTGAAATTCCGGAAAATTACTCTCGCGTTTTATCCGAATTTGTGGTGCAAGTCCGAAACGAATCTATTTATAAACCCGAAACGAATACAAACATTTCAACTTACTTACCGAACAATCAGCGTTATGCTCAGATGGTTTATATTCCTGAAGAAATGGATTTAACCGGTATTTCACTTTATTTAACAAAGAAAAATAACCCTACAGATTTCATTTTTGAACTTAGATCGGAAAATCTAACGGGAAAGTTGATTTTCAGACAATTATATGCTTTTAGTGGTAATTATGAAGGTTGGTATGATTTTCAATTGAATGATTATGTTCATCTTCCAAATAATAATTTAATATTCATTATAGAAGCTCAATCAGGTCAAAATTACAAAAAACTTTTCCGAAGTCCATCGGGGGAGAATGTATCGAAAACTTGGTATTACGATGGAACGTGGAATATAGCAGATTATGATATACCTTTAAAGTTAAATGTAACGAAATTTGTATCACCTGAGTCTGTGGACTTAAGAATTGACAATATTCCTGTTGTAAGCGTGGGTAATAATTTGGGAAAGGCTTTTATTGAAAAAATAGTTTTCGAAAATTTGGTTAATTTGACCTTTAATTCAAATGCTTCAGTTAACATTTCTTATTCTGTGAATTCCACTTTTATTGATGAAAAATCCCTCTCTTATAAAATAATTCAAGAAGGGAATTTTTTCAAATGGAATTTGACTATAAACCCGCAGAACCATTCATATCCTTATACAGATTATCAGATCTACATTGAGGGGTTGAAATCCGATTATTCCAATTTTGCGGCGTGGAATGATAACTACATTGTGGATTTTCAAATTCTTGCTAACAACATAGTCTTTTCTAACTTTCCCATTACGATGTTTTCTTTTACCAGCATAAATTACCTGGAAACCATAAATATTCCAGATTATTCCGCTAATGGGGATGAAATACAAATAAATGCCACCAGCAGAGCCGTTGGAAATATTTCTTTAAATATTTATGCTGATTCTTCTCAAAATACCCCAATTTTTCAAGATAATCGTAGCTTTCAAAACAGAGTTAGTTTTCTCTTTACTATTCCCATTAGTACTTCTAGCGAATATCTTGAGATTGAGTTAATTTATTTTGGAAATAATGAATTTGGATATCTTAAGGTTCCTTTAAGCGTTTTTCAAAAAATGGAGATTTTATCCACCGATTATAGGGTTAAAACTTTTGAAATGTTAAATATAATTTGTCAAACTCGAGATTATTATAACCATAATGCAGTTACTGAATGCAAAGTTCATCTCCATCTGGAAAATCTCGACATTCCCATGAACCACACTGAAAATGGTTTTTATAAAGTTTCATTAGACCTTAATCAATTAAATCTGCCAGCGGGAGCATATAACGCAATAATCAATGTTCAAGATGAGTATTTTATCTCAAATCAATCTGAAATTGTAATAAATGTGGAAAAAAGAGATGCCACTATTAGGATTATAAAGGAACGCAGTACCATCCATCCAGGTAAATCAATAAATTGGAAGATCCAACTTTTTGACAATGAAACTCAAAAATTCTTGCTCAGAACAGTAAAAATAAATACTCAAGTGACTGCAATGGATGGACATAATCAAAGCGGTGTATTGGATTATCAATCCATCGAAGAGGTAAGTCAAGAAGTAGATTTAACTTTAGATATTCCCAAAACTGCTGAGCCCGGTGCCTATCAACTTCAAGTGGAAATTATTAGTGAATATTACTCCGGAATAAAAGTATTCCCTGAAATTGTTCAGGTTGTCAAACCAATTGGTTGGTATGTTTATATTTCAATTTCATTGGGATTGGTAGGAGGGGCGTCCATGCTTCTTTATTATTATCAAGAAAAGGTAAGACGGTCTTTGTTTGGTGTGCTTATACTTCATTCAAACGGATTACCTTTAGCCTATAAACTTTCTGGGAATCTTTTAGAAAATGATGCAGTGTTAATCTCGGCGGCTCTCACAGGAGTCATCTCCATCATGAAGGAAATTACCGGGTCAACCACAAGAATCATTCAAATTGAAGGTGGTTATATAATAATCACAAAGATGGAAGATTATTGGGTGATTCTTTTTACAGCTAAATCTCCGATAATTATTCGCCCTATAATTTTAAAATTTATCAAAGATCTCGACCAAAATTATGTACCGAGGGAAAAAATGAAGCATCCTCGTCCTTTTTATGTAGATTTTGACTCTCTTTGCCATCAATATTTTCATTGCACCATTGATTTGAGAGAAGAATCAAATAGTAATTCCATTACTGATAGTGATAAGCAAAAAGAATAAAGTGATTCAATCAATTAATATTTGATTTTTTTACTGTTAACTTCGCAAGGTGATCGCTCACTATGCTTCATCCGGAGTTTCGCTTGATTTGTATGATAAACATCATGAATCTGGGAACGGATAAATTTTATATGGTCCACAAAATCGATCTCTTGCTGCTGCAGATAGTAATCTAAGAGTTCTTCTAAAATCTTTTTCTTTTCCAAAAAATAAAACAGAAAATGGATTGTCGCTGGAATTGGATATTGTAAGAATTTATTTCTTTTTCTCTTAGTCCGCATAAAAAGCCTAATTTGATCGATAAAAAGCCGAGTTTCATATTCTAATATCTGAATAGCACTGATCTTCACTTCTCCTGAAGTATTTGAATCTGGGTTGATATAATCTTGAAATGCTTTTTCGATCCTTGAAGAAAAATAGTTTTCGATTCTTTGTAATTCATGCATGCTTCGTTGGTAATCTTCCCGGTTTTTGGTTCGAAAGCTCTTCATTGTAAATTCTAATAATTTGGGTAATAATTGATGAAATTTTTCTGAGGAGATTTCGCTCAAATCTGCGGGAAACATAAAATTCAACAACAACTATAAATTGTTTAAATAATTAAATTACTTATTAATCTTTCCCATTTATATCTTATTAATATAGTATTGTTTTTCCTCCGAAAATGGGGAAATTCAGAGGAAAAATAAAGCTTTTGTTAACGTTTTAAAAAAAGTTCTTTTTTCAATTGTTCTTCATCGATTTCTAGCCCTAAATTTTGTAGAAAAAATCTATCACTTCCTGAAATCGAATTCGAAGGACCCATTATAATTCCACCTTGCAATTTTTTTTCTTCTATAAGAACTTTTTTACTGATAAATTTCTCTGCATCCGTATTTTCGATAATAATTTTGCCGTCAGAAAGATTTTCAGTTGAAAGGAGTTTTCCAAAACAGCTTAAGTTTAATCCAGCTACCTTCAAACGAGTACTCCAAAAAGTCCCCTGATATGGGTCTTGTTCAATATTAATTATACTTTTTGCAGCAATTTTGGCTTGTTCTAAACATGCTGGGATAATTCCCCAAATTGAACCGTTAAATTGGATGCAGTCCCCTGCAGCATAAATGTCTTCTTCGCTGGTTTGCATAAAATCATTAACAACAATCCCACGTTCAACTTTCAGTCCTGCGTTTTCAGCTAACTTGGTTTTAGGAATTATCCCCATTTGTTGAAGCACCATTTGACATGAAATTGTGTTACCAGATTCGAACTTTACCCCGGTGACGTGTTCTTCTCCTAAGATTTTCTCGGCTTTCTCCCCACATATAATCTGCAATCCCTTATGTTCTAAATATTCCTTCAAAAGCTTTGCAGTACCGGAATCCAATTGTCGGGGTAATAAATAGGGTGCAATTTCGCATATCATTATTTTTAAGCCGAGTTCGCTTAGATTATAACCCAATTCGATACCGAGCAATCCTCCCCCCAGAATCATTAATTCTTTCACATCTTGAGAGCGGATATATCCTTTGATTTGTTCTGCATCTACTATACAACGAAGGGTGAAAACTCCTTTTACGTTGGGATTTCCAAAAGGTAGTCTACGGGGTTTACTTCCCGTTGCAATAACCAACTTATCATAACTCATTATGCCGGTATCATCGGAATTAGAGAGGTGTTTTTGGAATCGAATTTCCTTCTCGCGAGAGTTTATTTCAATCACTTTCGAATTCAAATGAAGAAAAATGTTTTTTTTTTCATACCATTCAGGCTTTTTTAATATTAATTTTTCCAGTGAGCGTTTTTCTGCTATAAAATTCGGAAGAAATATTCTGGAGTAAAAAGGAAATGATTCTTCAGTGAATATATGAATCTGACGATCCTGATCCGATTTACGTATTTCCTCTGCTACTGTTTGACCTGCTACTCCATTTCCAATGATAACAACGCGCATGATCTATTCTGTGCTTAATTTATATGGCATTTAATTAAAATATCTTTATTTATTTTTATTATTGAATTTGCTAATCGAATTTCTTTTAATCATGTTATAAAATATAAAGATATTACGTTTGAGGTGTTTAACCTAATACCCAAAATAATTTAAAAATCACTTACATAATTCAAATATGAGTTCAGAAATACCATTCGTAGAAGAAAATGGAAAGGTAGATCATCAAGATATCACGGTATATGCTCTATCAACATGCGGTTTCTGCAGACGAGGGTTGCAATTCTTAAGGGATCGTCAAGTAAAATTCCGTTATGTATATGTGGATAAAATTCCATATGAAGTAAAGAATGACTTAAAGGTTAAACTCCAAGCGAAGTTTCAGAGAAGAGTTGCCTTTCCCTTTGTAGTGATTAACGACGAACGAGCACTGGTAGGCTTCGTCCAAAGAGAATGGGAAGAAATAATAAAGTTTAACATAAAGTGGGAAAAATGAAAACCAAAGAACAAACTCGCAAATTTATGGAAATGGTGGCTAAAAAAAATGGCTGGCATTTGAATCGTGATGAAGAATTTTTAGATATGTTAGCCGATGGTTTAACCACTAATTACAACAGGTACGGCTATTACTCTTGTCCTTGTCGCGATGCGGATGGGGATAAGGAATTGGATAAAGATATAATTTGTCCGTGCGATTATTGCGTCCCCGATCAGAAAGAATACGGACATTGCTACTGTGGTCTTTTTTTAACCCCTGAATTTTATCTGAGTGGAAAGGAACCGGAAGCTATACCCGAACATCGGCCATTATAATCAATTTACTTTAATTGAACTAATTCTATCAATTTAACTAAAAAAAGTGAAAAAAATGAAAGCAGTAGAAATTACAGATGGAATATACTGGATCGGTGCCAGTATCTCCTCCAATGATTTATTTGAAGGAATCTGGCCCATCCCGAAAGGTGTTACAATTAATTCCTACCTTATTAAAGGTGAAAAAGTTGCAATTGTTGATCTAGTCAGAGATTGGGCAGGAGCTTCGACTTATCTGCTTGATGAGCTTCGATCTTTGAATATATCTCCTCAAGATGTGGATTATATTATTTTAAATCATCTTGAGCCTGATCACACCGGAGATTTAAGAGCCTTTTATGAGTTATGTGAAAATACCAAGATTATTACTTCTAAAAAGGGCGTTCCACTGGTGAAAGCGTTTTACGGCTTTGAGGAAAAGGTAGAAGGTGTAGGGACTGGAGATGAACTGGATTTGGGAAATGGGAAGAAATTAAAATTTTTCGATATTCCCAACGTCCACTGGCCAGAGACCATGGCTACCTATGAAGAATCTACCGGAACTCTGCTTCCTTGTGATGCATTCGGATCTTTCGGAGCATTTAAAGGTTGTATTTTCGATGATCAAGTATCTGAAGAAGATCACCTGTTTTACGAACGGGAATCGCTTCGATACTACGCAAATATCGTGGGGCCTTATTCCAATTTTGTAACGAAAGCCATTGAAGCCGTTGGAACACTTCTCATTAAAATTATCGCACCTTCACATGGACTAATTTGGCGGAAAAATCCCGGGCGAATTGTAGAGCGCTATAAACATTACGCTTCCTATATGACCGATTATGCTGAGCCTAAAATTACTGTAATTTGGGGCAGTATGTACGGAAACACCGAACTAATGCTAAGATCGGTTCTCCAAGGTATTGCATCTGAGAGTGTTCTGACAGAAGTTTTTCGGGTTCCAGAAGATCATATATCCTACATTTTAGCATCTGTTTGGGAATCCGCAGGATTAGTGTTTGGAATGCCCACGTATGAGTATAAAATGTATCCACCTATGCGCGATGCCTTGACCCATATCGTTCAAAAGAAGGCAAAATATAAAAAAGTGTTCCGCTTCGGTTCCTATGGATGGTCTGGGGGTGCTCAAAAGGAGTTCGATACACTCACTGAAAAAATGAAATGGGATATGATTGATCCAATGGAATTCCAAGGTTCTCCCACGGATGAGGATTTGAAGTTAGCATTTCAACGTGGGGCTGATTTAGCTTGTGAAGTTAAAAAAATCGCCCGAAAAAATTCGGAGTTTCATTCTTAAATGTATTATTTTTTTTCTTCCTTGCATTTAGACTTAAAAAAAAATTAAAATAACTTTTTTCTGAACACAATCAAAATGTAAAGGGAGTTGGCTAATTCTAAGCAAGATAGTAAAATTAATAGCAGTAACATATCAGGTTGGAATTGACTTAATAGGGTATAAACGCTACTCTCCAATCCAATTAAAAGGCTGAACAAGAATGGAATTAAAAGCATCAAAATCGCGATAATTACTAAATGCACTATGATATCCACCCAAATTACTTGGCGTTTTTGGCTGCTAATCAGTTTTTCTTCCATCTGTTTCTCAATCTGCTGCTTGATTCCGAAAAATTTCCAGATTTTTCTCCCAATCACAAAAATAACTACCACCATAATCAAAATATACAGTACGACATGAGACAGAAAAGGATAATATGGTGGCTGGTCATTTAAAATGTTATAAATACTATCAGCCAAATTGCGGTAATAGACTTGATTTCCGAAAAAGCTATTTACATTGGTTAAAACCACAATTCCACCCATATCCTCAGGTGTTAGCAAAATTTCAATATGATAATCTTGGAAATCTCCCGATTGTGCCAAAAACTCAACATCATTAAACGTAAAATTGTACCAACCAACTGCCCATGATGAATTTAAAGAGGAAGAAGACGGGTTGGAAAGTGAATGAAGCAATTGGAATGAATCAGGCTGCAATACATTTTTTGTGACGTTGCTGTTGGAATAATCCAAGTGGGCTAACATTAGTTTTAACAAATCCTCGATATTTGTAAGCACACCGTTTGCCGGTGCAATTTCTGTATCGTGAGAAATTCGTGAGGGAATCATCATTCCATACCAAATTCGATAACCATGAGCAAAATTAGGGTTATTGCGAGCATCTTTAATGTCAAAGTAGGTTTGATTCATTCCTAGAGGATGCAAAATACGCGTTGTAATAAAATCTTGAAAGGTTTGATTGGTTATTTGTTCGATAATTCCTCCTAAAATCCAATAGTTCGCATTGGAAAATTCAAATACGGTTCCAGGTGCAGCAATAGGTTTTTCGTCTTTTAAACCCAAGATCAAATCTGAAATCTTATCTTTTTTCTCAGAATTGTCTCCTGAATCAATGGATAACCCCGATTGATGTCGTAAACAATTTTCCACTGTAATACGAGCGGCATACTCCGAGTTGGAAAGACCAAATGTATGTAAATAGTCTATCACATGATTTGAGATATTCAATAGACCATCTTCTTGCAGGGCTAATATCCCCATGGAAGTAAGTATTTGTGAAATTTCTCCGACCATAAACAGACTTTGGTTGGTTATAGGTGTATTATCATTATCAGCTTTTCCATTTCCATCAGCGTAAATTATTTTTCCTTCTTGAATTACACCTACAGCCATGCCTGGGATAATTGATTTGGATATTTGCTCGTTGATGTAATTATCAATAAGTTCGCTGGTGGTGGAAGCGCTACCATTTGAAACAAGGATTAAATTACTCAATGGGGCTAAAAACAGTAATATTAAAACATAAGTGATAACTCGATAGATCTTCATTTTCGTTTTTTCCTAGTTACGAATTTTACATTGAAATATATTCATTCTGAATGATTATAGAATAAAAAACTTACTTTAATTTACGAAGTGAACCTATAATAATAATTGGTGAAAATATGCAATTTCAATGGGAAATCACAGCAGATGAGAAAATTACGGTAATTATAGAACTGATTTTTTCACTTGTAGCACTATTTACCTTGATAGAATTTGCATTTATTAAGAAAAAGTATCCTAAATTAACCAAAAAAGGATATGGACTGATATTTTCAGGTGTTATAATTTTTGCAATCCATATATTGTTTGATCTGCTTGATACTCTTGCTATGAAAAAAGTGAACGGAGAAAATTCAATTCTTTACCTAATTTTTGATTATTTAGATGCAATTTTTTCGTTTATTGGTTTATTTGCTATTGGGTTCGGAATTCTTCAAGTAGCTAAATATGGCATGGATGTTTGGGAGGGTGATGAATAATGATTTTCCTATCGATTATTACTCCAGCTCCAAGCATAGATGAGTTGGATTTAATCTTGGAATTTTTAAGTTTACTGGGATTTCTGTTTATCTTTATCATGGTAATCTATGCCAATAAGAAAAACCCGGTATTCCGATCCAAAGGATATCCAGTTTTGCTGATCGGTATTGGATTAGGTACTATTGCAGCAGGAATGGATGTATTTGATGAATTTTTCTGGATTCATCAGGGATATGAAATCTTTAAAACGACTATGAACGTTCTCTTCATTCTTAGTCTAACAATTTTCAGCTTTGCCATCTTCTTGGTGTTTCGCTTTACCAAATTTATCATGGGAGAAGATAACTAAATCCGTGAAAAATCATGCTACTTGAAGTCTTCATTATTCAAAAGGGTACTTCTTTCTTGCTAGTTCGTTACCCTTTCACTAAAAAGGAACTCCAGATGGATGGAACTCTCTTTTCTGGCATGATTTCAGCTATATCACTTTTTACCAACGAGTTGAAGATCGGAGAAATCCAATTTTTCGAAACTAAAGATCATCAAATAATCATTCACGCACTGGAAAACATAATCGCGGTCGGTGTGGTGGAAAATAAAAAAGAAGATGATTTTGTTATAAAAACTTTGAAAAATATTGCGCAGCAATTTATAGATAAATATTCTGAAAAATTAAATAATTGGAATGGCGATATCGGTATTTTTGTGCCGTTTTCAAATGATATTGCCGAAATCTTCTATTCGCGTTTTGCAGAGTTTTATATCGCACGTGATTTCCCCCAAAATATAATCAAAGTTATTCGAAATATTCAAAATAAATTCGAACCGCATATCATCAGATTTATTGGTTTAAAAATTGGTCATGAAAGAGCCTCTAATGTTCCTGAAAAGCAACTACAAAAATTAAGAAATAATGAAAATGAATTTGGAAAACCGCTTTTAAAAATTGTAGAAAAGGAAATTAATCACTTTTCTATTAGCCAAACCCAATATATAGATAAAGATAATCAAAATTTTTTGGAAGTTTTCTTAAAAATTTGCCCCGAATGTCGTGGTATTCATGATTCTGAATTTTCATGTCATTTTATTACCGGGTTTTTGGAAGGATTTCTCGATCGAATAAATCCAGTAAGAAAATGGATTGTCTCAGAAAAAGAATGTCATGCTCGAGGCGATCCAAACTGTGTTTTTAAAGCAATTCCTCATCTTAAATGAAAAAAGGGTGTTAATTCTCAATTTTAGCATGAATTACAG
>CAYRPF010000018.1:42541-45591 GCA_964426185.1 uncultured archaeon
ATAGCATTTTTCAAAAATTCATAAATACTTGTAATTCAAATGTACTTTTTCGATTTTAGCTTAAAATAAATACAATTATAATTGTTGAACAGCAAAATCTAAGTAAATCGGGATGTAAAATTTAAAGAATTGATACATGGTACAAAAAAAAAAGTAATTTTGAAGGAGAAAATTAAATGGTAGACTTTACTTTAACACCTAATCAGTTGGAATGGCAAAAAAAGGCGCGAGAATTCGCCCAGAATGAGATTTTGCCCGTTGCTTGGTATTTCGATGAAAAAGATGTTATGCCGGTATACTTGCTAAAACGAGCATGGGAAGCCGGTTTGATGAATCTATCCGTGCCTAAAAAGTACGGAGGAGAAGAATTGGATAATATTACCCAATCCTTAGTTGTGGAAGAATTTGCTTCATGCGGTCCTGGAATGGCTACTTCCATCTTTGATAACGGTTTAGGTCAAGAACCAATCATTCTTAGCGATAACGAATATATCAAAGAAAAAGTGCTCTCACAAGTCCTTAAGGAGTTTAAATTAACATGTTTTGCTACCTCCGAAACAGGGATGGGCTCAGATGTGGCGGGAATGCGATGTAAATCTGAAAAAGATGGTTCAGATTATATTCTTAATGGCACTAAATATTGGGTAACTAACGGAGGGGCAGCCAAAGATAACGGTGGTTATGCTTCGATTTTTGCCACCACTGACAGAAAAGCCCGACATAATGGAATCGCAGGATTTTTGGTCGATCTCAAATCCGAAGGCGTTTCTGTGATGAATCATATACCCAAAATGGGTCAACGATGCTCAAATACTGTGGCATTGAAATTCGATAATGTACGAGTCCCTGCCGATCATGTTTTGGCGCCTGAAGGGGGGCCTGGTTTTAAACTAGCTATGAAAACTTTTACTGGAACCCGACCGATGATTGGAGCTTTTGCTGTAGGAGCGGCTCGCTCTGCCATGGAATTTGCCATGCAGTATGCCTTAAATCGAAAAGCATTTGGCCAACCCATAGGAATGTTTCAAGGGATCCAATTTAAGCTCGCGGAAATGTACCAAAAAGTGGAAACTACCAGGCTGATGATCTGGCGCTCTTGTTGGGAGGCAGACCAAGGTCGAGACGCCACCTTATGGGCTTCCATGACCAAGTTTTGGTCCACCGAGGCAGCTTTTGAAGTTGCGAATGATGCCTTACAGATTTTGGGCGGCTATGGATATACAAAATACTTCCCGGTGGAAAAATACCTTCGGGATATTCGTTTGCTTCAGATATATGAAGGAACTAATCAAGTGCAGCGGGCGGTTATAATAAAATATTTGCTGAAGGGTGCTTTCAAACCAATTATGCCGAAGTTGGAAGAATTACCACGTTTAACCGCAGATGATGTGGAGCAAGCCGCCCGTATGGGAATGCAAAAGCAGATTGTATGGCGTTGTAAAGTTTGCGGGCATCTGCATTATGGTGATGAGCCTCCAGAGGAGTGTCCTGTTTGCCGTATGAAGAAGGGTGCTTTTAAGAAGGTTTGGCCCAAGTAATTATTAGATAACTCCCCTCTTTTTCTTATTTATTGTTTTTTTCAGGAATTTTATCCGGCGCCTGGTTTTGAAACATTATGCTAGCAAGAGGCAGTCTTTCCGGCCGTTTTTCCTCAGTCTGTCTCTGATGGTCGCTCATTTCGGGTGTAAACTCTAATCTTTTTTTTCCCACGATCAAAAGGGTAATCACTTCATATTCTGGAGGAATATTTACAATCTCCCTCACTTTCTTGGGAGAAAATCCTGCAATCGGGTGAGCAACCAAGTTTAATTCTGTGGCTTTTAATATTACCGCAGCTGTTGCCATACCTGAATCAAATTGATAATAAAGTCTATCCCCAATAACGCAATCAAACTCCTTTTTCGAAAAAACAACCACTATCATCGAGGCGTGTCTCGCCCAAGCATTTCCCTTGGATAAAGCTTCATTTTTTAACAAATTCAAATTTGGCTCATCTTTTACGAAAACAAAACGCCAGGGTTGATTATTAAAGCAACTGGGCATTAGTTGAGCTGCTTTTCCCAATTCTTCTAGCATTTCTTCAGAAATTTCGAACGGTTCTAGAGAACGGTAGGCTCTTCTTTCGTTTAAAAGGTGTGTTAGACTCATGGCAATTATATTTATTTATGGGGATTGAAGTTATATTTGTATTAGTTATAAAATGAAATTTTCACTTCTTGATTGGTTATTTTCTAAAATGTTCGCTTACTTTTTCCAATGGGGAAAATTCAACCTCATCGCTTTTATCTCTCAAGCTTTTAGTATATATCATATAATTTTCTTTGGAAGATTCGGTGATTGGTACGCGGAAATCTCAAACATATAAGGTCTTTGTGTTAATTTTATTAATATTTGGCGTAATGGGTGAAATTATTTCGCAAGGAGGTTCCCAAATATCATATTTCAAGAAATCTCATAAAGAAACTCCTAAATATTTTTTTTCAGAAAGTATTAGTCCTTCTAGCGGAATGGTGGATGGAGTATATTACAATCATTATTGGGATAATTCAAGTTGGGAGCCATCTATTTACGTTGACAATTCGACATATATCGATTATTTATACCTTAGCAATGGCACGGAAAATGTGTGGGTAGAAATTGAAACTTTGAGCAATATTAATTATACTTATGGAGGAGATACTAATTATTTTACTTTTGAAATTTTCGAAGACAGCGATAATAGTGTACTAAGTAATTGGAAAGAAAATTTATCCGCTTTTGGAGAAATTAATTGGCAAGGTTATCAAGATTATTATTGGAATAATTATCAAGCAGATTGGGCGGAATATTCTGATCCAAATTTAGAGCAACCTGATTATTTTGATGATCTTGAAGGTGGAGAACAAGATGGATTGGATATTGAAATTGAAAATGGAGATTTTGCGGATGAAGTAAGTGGGTGGTGGTTCCAAGATATCAATGAAAATGATTTTGCAGCTTATGAGAAAATGCATGAAACTTTAAACGGGGACGAAAAATGGTGGTTTTTTAACCTATATTGGGAGCATTGG
>CAYRPF010000019.1:0-4296 GCA_964426185.1 uncultured archaeon
AAGGTTCCCAAAAGAAAATCTTTGAAGAATTCAAACAATTGCAAGAGATCGTGCCTGCCATGGGCTATGATGCAAAACAAATCAAAGATTTAGAAGATACAATTAATGCAATCCCTGCGGATTATGTCATTGATGGAAGCCCAATTGATTTAGGTAAGTTGATTAAATGCAACAAGCCAATCGTGCGGATTGATTATGATATCGAATGCATTGGCACTCCATCAATCGAATCTATGTTGGATGAATTCATTGAAAAATACGTGAAGAAATAAATCTATTCATGCACTTGAAGCTATTAATTCAGCTTCTTGCATTTATATATTTCTTTTTTTTATATTATGGTATATAGAATAAACTGGTTGCAATTTTTAAACCAAACAACCAAAATAAGAAAATTCAGGTGAAAACATTGACCTTACGACATCTAACAAAAGTATCTGATTTTACTCGTGAAGAATGCGAGCAAATAATAGAATATGCCATTAAAATGAAGGCTGATCGATGGAATCCAAAATATACTTCTAAATTAAAAAACCGAACATTATTGATGCTTTTTGCCAAACCTTCATTGAGAACTCGAGTTTCTTTTGAAACGGGAATGGAACAACTTGGTGGGCATGCCATCTTTTATTCAGTGAAAGACTCTCCCTTGGGAGTAAAAGAAACTATTGAAGATACAACAAAATGTGCTTCTCGTTTTGTAGATATGATTGCTGCTCGAGTGTTTAAACGGGAAGAAATTCAGAAAATCGCAGAAAATGCCAGCGTACCAGTAATTAATATGTTGGATGATTTTGCCCATCCTTGTCAGATATTATGTGATTTTCAAACAATTAAAGAAAAGAAGGGATCTTTTGATGGTTTGAAGCTTTCATTTTACGGGGATTGTAAAAACAACGTAACCTACGATTTAATGCGAATGTGTGCTATGTTCGGAATGAAAATGGATGTAGTTTGTCCTTCCAACCCAGAATATGCCCCAGAACAAGAAGTTATTGAAGAATGTAATACCATTTCCAAAGAAACCGGTGCAGAAGTTCATGTAGTGCATGATGTGATGGAAGGTGCCAAAGATGCGGATGTCATTTATGCTGATTCATGGATGTCTTATGGTATTCCTAAAGAAGAAGAAGAAAAACGGGTTAAGGACTTGATGCCATATCAAGTTAATTCCGATGTAATGAAAGCGGCAAAACCAGATTGCGTGTTCATGAATTGTTTACCTGCAAAACGTGGCTATGAAGAATCTGCCGAAGTAATTGATGGTTCTCAATCTATTGTCTTTGACCAAGCAGAAAATCGATTGCATGTGCAAAAAGCCATAATTTTATTCCTTTTGGGTATGATGGATTAAAATTAAATGATAAAGGTGTTCAATAACCATAAGTTGGGAAAACACTAAAAACGTTATAAAGGAACCTAAAACACAGAAAAAAAGGTGATAAAAATAAAAAAACTCATCGTTGCCTTAGGTGGAAATGCATTAATTCAAAAAGGCCAACCTGGAACAGCTGAAGAACAATTTCAAAATCTAAGAATGCCAATTCGACAAATTGCAGAACTTTCGAGAGATTATCACATAGTAATCACCCATGGAAATGGTCCCCAATCTGGAAATCTCCTATTACAACAAGAAAACTGTGATGAGGTTCCAAAAATGCCCCTCTCGATTATTGGAGCAATGACGCAAGGTCAAATTGGCTTTATGATTGAATCTACCCTTGATGAGGAATTAATGCGCATTGGATTAGATAAAGAAAAGCTTTTCTTGACAGTTTTAACCTATACTCAAGTAAAAAAGGACGATCCTGCTTTTCAACATCCAACCAAACCAATTGGGCCGGGATATGATGACCCTAAACCGGGATTTGTGCATACTTCCAAAGGATGGCGTCGGGTGGTACCCTCTCCAAAACCTCACAAGATTTTTCAATATCGGGAAATTAAAAGGTTAATCGAAGATAACTTCATTGTTATTGCTTGTGGGGGTGGAGGCATCCCCGTAGTTAAGGAAAATAAAAAAATCCAAGGTGTCGAAGCAGTTATCGATAAAGATTTAGCCACAGCTCGGTTAGGGGCACAAATTGGCGCAAATATTTTATTAATTGCGACTGATGAAGATCGTGTTGCCTTGAATTTTGGCAAACCGGATGAAAAACGCTTGGATAGGCTTTCAGTGGGCGAAGCGAAGAGATACATGGAAGAAGGGCAATTTCCTCCTGGTTCCATGGGTCCAAAAATTCAAGCATGTATCAATTTTTTGGAAGATGGAGGCGAACGTGCAATAATCACTTCCATTGAAAATATTAAATCCGCTTTAGCTAATGAAGCGGGCACCCACTTTTATATGGAATAAAGCTATCTACATTCACTTTTTTTATATTACAACAAATTAACAAGGTGAAATCTATGCCAACTACAGAAGAATATATTGAAATGGATCATAAATACGGCGCTCATAACTATCATCCTTTGGAAGTCGTAATTTCGCGAGCCGAACGCTGTTGGGTATGGGATCCAGAAGGTCGAAAATATTTGGACTGCCTTTCAGCCTACTCCAGCCAAAATATGGGACATTGTCATCCCGAAATCGTCAAAGCCTTGGAAGAACAAGTGAAAAAGGTCGCGGTTACTTCCCGTGCATTCTGCAATGATCAAATGGGACCATATCTGAAAAAATTGTGTGAAGTTGTTGGACCTCACTTAAAAGTCCCAGAAAACGCAGGAGTCATGGCTTTACCCATGAATACCGGTGCAGAAGCCGTAGAAACAGGTTTGAAGGTCGCTCGGGCTTGGGGATATATTAAAAAAGGAATCCCAAAAAATCAAGCGAAAATAATTGTATGTCGAAATAATTTCCACGGCAGAACCATAACTATTGTAGGATTCAGCACTGATATTCAACATGGAAACTACTACGGCAATTTTGGACCATATACCCCTGGATTTGAAATTATTACCTATGGCGATGCCCAAGAACTTGAAGACACCATTTTGAAGATTGGCCCTGAAAATGTTACCGCCTTTTTGTTTGAACCAATTCAAGGAGAAGCTGGAGTTAAATTACCCCCCAAGGGTTATTATACCAAAGTTCGGGAAATTTGCTCAAAATACAACGTATTAATGATTGCAGATGAGATTCAATCGGGATTGTGTCGAACCGGTAAAATGTTTGCACTCGATTATGAAGATGTCAAACCTGATATGTTTCTCTTAGGAAAAGCATTGGGTGGAGGCGTTTATCCCGTTTCAGCCATTGTAACGAATTCAGATGTGGTAGGTCCTGATGTCATCAAACCAGGAACTCATGGAAGCACATTCGGAGGAAACTCTTTGGCTTGTGCTATTGCTTCAAAGGCTTTAGATATATTAATTGATGAGAAATTGGCTGATCGTGCTGCGGAGTTAGGTGAGTATTTCCAGGAAGGATTACGTAAAATTGCTGCCAAAGATACTAAAGTTCCCATCAAGGAAATTCGCGGTCGAGGTTTATTAATTGCTGTAGAATTTGATGGAAATGCCCGCCAATTCGTGGAACAATTTAAAGAACACGGTATTTTAGCTAAAGACACTCATATAACCACTATTCGATTTGCACCTCCCATCGTTATTGAAAAAGAGGAAATTGACTGGGCTTTAGAACAAATCGAGAAAGTATTGGTAAAATAATTTCAATTTTTGTATAATTTTTTTTTCATTAATTTCTTAAACCGTAATCATTTTTCGGATAAAATTCTTTCCATTATTCACGGTAATCTAGTAGAAATTATTACATATTATAAAATATAACAAAATTTGGCAAAAAAAAATCAAAATTCATTAAACGCAGTGGAAGGGAAAAAAATCATTCTCTTTCTATTTTTCCAAAAATTGTGCGCATTTTTCCTTTAAAGAGTTGTAATTTGCTTGAATTTCATCTATTTCTGCTTGCATTTCCAGAATTACTTTTGTTAATTTATTTACCATCTCAACCATGATTTCTTTAGAAACAATATTGGTATTATCCTCTGCCATAACAGCTTCCACGCCTCGAATATCTAAATGAGCATCAATATACAAAGTAGTGAGGATCTCTTTTTCTTGATCTTCCAGTTTTGTTGGATTTTCATATTTATGCATAAAAACATAGGTGAATGGATATCGAGGTCGATTATCTGCAAAATGGGGATCAAATGAGATGGAATGACTCTTTTTGCACACAGGACAATGATATTTTTTCACAACCAGTTTCTTATCAGAATTGGTCATATAAATAAATGAAAAGACCCTTTAAAAAAAAAATTTCTATTTAATTTA